>NZ_JAGGQM010000015.1:0-51322 GCF_018613295.1 Bacillus sp. ISL-39 | reverse complement strand
GGTGACGTGTGGAGCTGACTGATACTAATCGTTCGAGGACTTAACCAAAATAGATTACTCGTTCTTCTTGTTTTCTTCTTACAACATTATCTAGTTTTGAGGGTGCAAAAACCTCAATCAAATAGTCTGGTGGCGATGGCGAGAAGGTCACACCCGTTCCCATACCGAACACGGAAGTTAAGCTTCTCAGCGCCGATGGTAGTTGGGGGTTTCCCCCTGTGAGAGTAGGACGCCGCCGGGCTGTTTGAACAATTTAATGGATTAATTATTATTATCGACGCGGGGTGGAGCAGCCCGGTAGCTCGTCGGGCTCATAACCCGAAGGTCGCAGGTTCAAATCCTGCCCCCGCAATAATCCATCTTTTACTACATATTGGTCCCGTGGTGTAGCGGTTAACATGCCTGCCTGTCACGCAGGAGATCGCCGGTTCGATCCCGGTCGGGACCGCCATTTTTATAGTTTGGTAGTTTTTCAGGACGAAACAGGGTTTCGTTTTTTTTATTGTCTAAATTGGAAAAATAGCTGGTTTTTTTGCTCGTCTTTGATAAATCGTGTAAACTACATATAGAATCTTCATCCTTAGGAGGCTTCCTAAGGTTTTTTTATCTTTTAAAGGATGTTTTACTTAGATAAGTGTCTGGCTCCAAAGCTAGTCGGGGCTGACCAAGGTGCTTGCGCTTTTTATTAAAAAATTGACTGTTAGTTAGGTGATATATATGGCGACTTATCAATACATTTCAGAACAGCCTGAAGACACAAAGGGTTTTGCCAAGAGGCTGTCTGGTCTTCTTCAAGCGGGAGATGTCATTGCCCTTGAAGGGGATTTAGGTGCGGGTAAGACGACTTTTACAAAAGGTCTTGCCGAAGGTTTGGGCATCACCAGGAATGTGAACAGCCCGACGTTTACCATCATCAAGGAGTACCAGGGAAGGCTGCCGTTGTACCATATGGATGTCTACCGTGTCGAGGATGCGTTTGAAGATCTTGGTTTTGAAGAATACTTTGAAGGTAATGGTGTGACGGTTGTGGAATGGGCTCATTTGATTAAAGCCCAGCTGCCTGAAGAGCTATTGCTTCTTCAATTATTTCTTGATGAAAATGGGGCTAGAAGAATCGTTGCTGAGCCGAAGGGCAGTCGGTATGAAGAATTGTGTAAGGAGATTTTTTAAATGAAGGTATTATCGATTGATACGTCCAATTATGTTTTGGGTATTGGTTTGCTTGATGGCGAGACTGTTTTGGGCGAGTATATTTCCAATATAAAAAAGAATCATTCTGTTCGGGTCATGCCGGCGATCCAGACATTGATGGAAGAATGCAACATAAAGCCAGCAGACCTATCAAAGATTGTAGTCGCTGAAGGACCTGGATCGTACACGGGTGTCCGTATCGGCGTGACGATTGCGAAGACCATGGCCTGGACCTTGAAGATTCCGCTGTCAGGTGTCTCGAGTCTTCAGGTGGCTGCAGCATCGGCAGGACGTTATTTTGACGGGTATGTTTCTCCTTTCTTTGATGCAAGGAGAGGACAGATTTATACAGGTTTATATAAATTCGAAGATCAAAAGTTGCAGGCGGTAAAAAAGGATCAGCTTGTCATGTCAGCCGATTGGGTAAAAACATTGAATGAGTTGGACAGCAGGGTTTTGTTCACGAGCAATGATTTGAAACTTCATGAAGAGGTCATTAGGGAAGAGCTTGGTGACAAAGCTGTCTTGGCAGAGATTACGGAGCTGAACCCTAGACCGGCAGAGCTTGCATTATTGGGACGGGATAAAGAGGCTGTTGACCTTCATACATTCGTCCCAAATTATATCCGCCTGGCAGAAGCAGAGGCTAATTGGCTGAAAGCACAAGAGACTAAACAATAAGTGGGAAGAGAAAATGAATAAGACGATAACGTTCCGCAATATGACGGTTGATGATCTGGATGAAGTGATGGAGGTAGAGCTCAAATCCTTTATTGTTCCATGGAGCAAGGAAGCTTTTTTCAATGAGTTGACGAAGAACCAGTTTGCGCATTATCTGATAGTGGAAGTGGATCAAAGGGTAGTTGGTTACTGTGGAGTATGGATCATCATAGATGAAGCACATATCACAAATATTGCCTTGCTTCCGGAATATAGAGGCATGAAGCTTGGAGAGGCGCTTATGGCAAAGGTCATGGAGCTGGCTCGGGAAATGGGTGCATTTAGGATGACACTTGAAGTCAGGGTCAGCAATGAAAAGGCCCAGAATCTTTATCGCAAGTTTGGTTTCGAAGAAGGGGCTATAAGAAAACAATATTATACTGACAATATGGAAGACGCTATAGTAATGTGGGTGAATTTATAATGACAAAAGACCAATTAATAATGGGAATAGAGACAAGCTGTGATGAGACAGCAGTCGCAATCGTAAAAAATGGACGTGAAATCCTTGCGAATGTCGTTGCCTCCCAGATTGAGAGCCATAAGCGGTTCGGCGGAGTTGTACCTGAAATCGCATCCAGGCATCATGTTGAACAGGTGACGCTTGTGTTAGAGGAAGCATTAGCTCAGGCTAATGTGGATATTAAGGATTTGAATGCTATTGCCGTGACCGAAGGCCCTGGCCTGGTTGGCGCTCTATTAATCGGAGTGAACGCTGCAAAGGCTTTGGCGTTTGCGAATGGCATTCCACTAGTTGGAGTCCATCATATTGCCGGTCATATCTATGCGAACCGGCTTGTGGCGGAGATGAACTTCCCGCTGCTTTCACTTGTCGTGTCTGGCGGACATACTGAGCTCGTTTATATGAAGGAACACGGTCATTTCGAGGTGATTGGCGAGACTCGGGATGATGCAGCCGGTGAAGCCTATGACAAGGTTGCAAGGACATTGCACCTTCCATATCCCGGCGGTCCGCATATCGACCGGCTGGCTCATGAAGGAAAGGCAACAATCAATCTGCCTCGAGCATGGCTGGAGGAAGGTTCCTATGATTTCAGCTTCAGTGGATTGAAGTCAGCTGTGATCAACGTTGTGCATAACGCACAGCAGCGTGGAGAGGAAATCGCACCTGAAGACCTTGCAGCCAGCTTCCAGGAGAGTGTGATTGATGTACTTGTCACTAAAACGCAGAAGGCAGTTAAGGAATACGGAGTAAAACAAGTACTGCTTGCTGGAGGAGTTGCAGCAAATAAAGGATTAAGAGAAAAACTATCCGCAGAATTTACAGGCTCGGATGTGGAAATAGTTATTCCCCCATTGTTTTTATGCACAGACAATGCTGCAATGATTGCCGCGGCAGGAAGCGTTTTATATGAAAAGGGCCAGCGAGCGAATTTAACTTTGAATGGAAATCCAGGTCTGGAGATAACTATCCACAACTAAAGTCGCAAGCAAAAAAATGTTGTCAGACTCTTCTGTGGATATGTTGATGTTTCAGATGCGGAAATGTGCATAATGTGGATAAAAACCGCTGTTTTTGTGGATAATGTGGAAAACTCTCTGGATAAGCTATAAATCAGTCTTTACTATGTGAATAACTATGTGAACAAAAAGTCCCGGTTTTTACTCGGGACTTTTTTTGTGGATTATTTTAGTTCTGTCGTAGAAATTGTCGAAAAAATGATATTTATGTCATTTTAAATTAAAGTAAAAGGATTTTTAGTGCTCAGTCTGGTTTGCTAAAAAACTTTTATAACATAAATTAGAATAATATAGCGCAAATTTACTTTTTATAGCGCAAATCAGGATAATATAGCGCCATTTTATTTTTTATAGCGCAAAACTTAATAATATAGCGAAAATCTCATTTTTATAGCGAATTGGAAATTCCTCAGTTTTTTACCAATTTTTCAGTACAAAAAAATACCGGACACCCTCATGTCCGGTTATTCATCATTAAGCCAGCTCTGTCCACTCATCCATCAGTTCATCGAGTTTCTTTTTTGCGGCTTCAATCTTACTATTGATCTCTCCTGCTTTTTCGTGATCCTGGAAAACCTCTGGATCACAGAGCAATTCTTCGTATTCAGCAACTTCTAATTCCAGCTGTTCAATCTTCGCTTCCACTTCTTCCATGCGGCGTTTGCGCTGGCGTTCGAGTTTTTTCGCTTCTTTGTCCTGCTGATAGGAGGTTTTGTCCTGCTTTGAGTTGTCCACAAAGCTTCCAGATGCTTTGGCGGCCTGTTCTGCCAATGCCTTCAGCTCTTCCTGCTCAAGCTTTTTCTCGACGTAATAATCGTAATCGCCAAGGTATTCAGTTGAACCAGCACGGTCGAGCTCGAGAACCTTTGTCGCGATCCTGTTGATAAAATAGCGGTCATGTGAGACGAACAGGATGGTGCCTGGATAATCAATCAGGGCATTCTCGAGAACTTCCTTGCTGTCCAGGTCAAGGTGGTTTGTCGGCTCGTCCAAAATTAAGAAATTCGAATTCTGCAGCATCAGCTTGGCCAGTGCCAGACGGGCCTTTTCACCACCGCTCAGGGTGGAGACGATTTTTAAGACATCATCACCTGAGAAAAGAAAGTTCCCAAGTACTGTGCGGATTTCTTTTTCAGACTTCAGGGGGTATTCATCCCAAAGTTCATTCAATACCTTTTTATTCGAGCTGAGCTCTGCCTGTTCCTGATCATAGTAGCCGATCGAAACATTGGAACCATATTGAATATTGCCGTTAATCGAGGGCAGTTTCTCAACGATTGTTTTTAGTAAAGTTGATTTTCCAACGCCATTCGGTCCAACCAGTGCCGTACTGTCCCCACGGGAAAGATTGAACGAGATATTTTCAGATACGATGTCATTCTGATAGCCGACAGCAAGTGTATTCACCTTCAGGACATCATTCCCGCTCTGGCGCTCAATTTGGAAGCTGAACGTGGCGGATTTTTCATCACCCTTAGGCCTGTCCATACGGTCGATTTTTTCAAGCTGTTTCCGTCGGCTCTGGGCACGCTTAGTTGTTGATGCCCTGGCCAGGTTACGCTGGATAAAGTCCTGTAGCTTGGAGATCTCATCCTGCTGCTTCTCATACAGTTTCAAATCCCGCTCATAATTCGCGGCTTTCTGCTCTAAATACGAGCTGTAATTGCCAGGAAACTTCGTCAGCTGATGGCGGGAGATTTCATATACCTGGTTCACGACCTTATCAAGGAAGTAGCGGTCATGTGAGACGATCAGGATGGCTCCGCTATAGCCTTGCAAATACTGCTCAAGCCAGGAAAGCGTGTCAATATCCAGGTGGTTCGTCGGTTCATCCAGAATCAGAATATCCGGGCGCGTCAATAATAGCTTCGCCAATGCGAGTCTAGTTTTCTGTCCGCCGCTTAAAGTGGATATCTTTGTGGAATAATCAAAAGAATGGAAGTTCAGGCCGTGAAGGACGGAACGGATATCGGCTTCATATTGGTATCCGCCTTTTTCCTTGAACTGAACCTGCAGCAAGTCATACTCTTTGAGGACTCTGTCGTATTCTGTCTGATTAGACAGGATTCCAGGATCCGACATTTTTTCCTCCAGCCGGCGCAAGTCTTTTTCCATGTTGTGCAGATGATCAAAAACACCCAGCATTTCATCCCAGATGCTTTTCTCGGATTCAAGCCCTGTATTTTGGGCCAGATAGCCAATTGTCGTACCTTTTGGCCGGATGATCTCACCGCCGTCATGTGATTCGTACCCGGCGATGATTTTCAGCAGGGTTGATTTTCCTGCCCCGTTCCGGCCGACAAGCGCTACTCGGTCATTAGTCTGTATTTCAAACTTTATATTCGATAAAATAAGATCAGCAGCAAAATATTTTGATAGCTGATTAACTTGTAATAATATCATTATTTTTCACCTCTATTGCCTTAGAGATAGTGTAACCCAATAATATAGGCACGGCAATATGTGCGCCCTGCTATAGGTCCCATGGTATTAAAATTCCGCTATATTATTGAGAACATTGAAACAAAGTTCACACACAAGTTTGACAAAATAGTGTATCATTTGGTAGAAAGGAGCTTTATTATGGCAGAATTTACGCATTTTAACGAAGAGGGCAGAGCGAAGATGGTCGATGTCAGCGAAAAACCAGAGACGGTCCGTACGGCAGTCGCCCATTCAAGCATAACCGTGAACGAAGATATATATGTGAGAATCACTGAAAATAAAATGAAAAAAGGGGATGTACTTGCTGTCGCGCAGGTAGCAGGCATCATGGCAGCGAAGAAGACGTCTGAAATCATCCCGATGTGCCACCCGATTCCATTGACAGGCATTGACCTTTCATTCGATTGGGAGCAAAATGAAAATGACTATATTTTGAACATCGCCGCAGCTGTAAAAACAAAAGGGAATACAGGTGTGGAAATGGAAGCGCTAACAGCAGCTTCAGCATGTGCGCTGACTGTTTATGATATGTGCAAGGCCGCAGATAAGGGCATGGTGATCGGCAAGACATATCTTGTTGAAAAAACCGGCGGTAAAAACGGTGATTTCAAGAGAGAAGAAAAGTTGAGATAGAAATACGGACAGAGGGTGGAGGATGGAGAATGACGAATGATGCTATGAAGATTCCGCAGGCAACCGCAAAACGTTTGCCACTATATTACCGGTTCTTATTGAACTTGCATTCTTCAGGGAAGCAAAGGGTGTCATCCGCGGAATTAAGTGAAGCGGTAAAAGTGGATTCAGCGACTATCCGAAGGGATTTTTCCTACTTTGGAGCTTTGGGTAAAAAAGGGTACGGGTACAATGTGAATTACCTGCTGACTTTCTTCCGAAAGACACTTGATCAGGATGAACTGACGAAGGTAGCCTTGATTGGAGTCGGGAATCTGGGAACAGCGTTTTTGAATTATAATTTTTCCAAAAACAATAACACGAAGATTGAGATAGCCTTTGATGTTGACCCTGACAAGGTCGGCACGAAGATTGGCGACGTAGCAGTATATCATATGGATGACCTGGACAAGGTTGTCGTCGAGGAAGGAATCCAGGTCGCAATCCTGACTGTTCCTTCAGCAGTAGCACAGCCGATAACAGACCGATTGGTGCAGGCGAATATCAAGGGAATCCTTAATTTCACGCCAGCGAGACTGAATGTGCCGGCGTCCATCAGGATTCATCACATTGATTTGGCGGTTGAACTGCAGTCATTGATTTATTTCTTAAAACATTATCCAACAGATACTGAAACAACTGAATCGGTAGAATAAAAAACAGCTCCTTCACGATGAAGGAGCTATTTTTTCTGTATATTCTTCAGTTTGAAATGGAACATGATCATCCTGATGCCAGAGCCAAAGTCGAACGTGGCAAGGGCTACAAGCAAATAGCTGAAGAATCCCCAGCCTGTCTCATTTACATTCTGGATGGCGAAATAGGTGAATAAGCTGCCTAACAAGATGTAGACAATGCCTGAAAATATAGGCGATTGCTTCATAACTTAAAATCCCCCAATAAAGCTTTGAATTTTCTCTGCTTCTTTTATCATTCTCTCAATGTCTTCCCTAAATACGGATTGAATCAGTACAACCATCGTATTCATTGTAACATGGGCAATGATAGGCACGATGATCCGCTTTGTTTTTACATAAAGGAAAGCAAAGGTGAACCCCATTGCTGAGTACAGGATCACGTGCTCCGGCTCCATATGCGCAAGCGCGAAAATGACGGAGCTGATCAGTCCGGCGAAAAAGAAATTCATTTTCTTATGCAGGCTGCCGAAAATGATTTTTCGGAAGACGATTTCTTCTAAAATTGGGCCGATAATCGAACTGACCAAAATGACAATCGGGAACATTTCAATCAGCTTGATGATTTCCTGTGTATTCTCCGAGCCCATTTCGATCCCAAGCATGTTCTCGATGCTTGCAGCAATCGATTGGGCGAACAGAGCAAGGAATACACCTGCGAATGCCCAGACAGCTGAGCTTGCCGGTGATGAAGCATCACGCAGGTCGGCGCCTGTCCGGCGTTCCTTCCTTAGGAGCAGGAGCACAATCACAAGTGTCAGCGAAAAGCTGATCACGAGCCAGTAGGGAATCGAAAGGGTCTCCATTTCCTCCAGGCTTTTTCCCATTGCGGCTCCGATAAAGGCAACAATCGGGATACCGATCAAGCTTGAAAGCTGCATGGCGATATAGGCGATAATGACGTACCAGTATTCCTTTTTCAATATGATAATCTCCTTCTATTCGGATCGGTCTATGTGTATGCCATAAAAGCAATTATAAGAATGCTATCTATCCATTTTACTAGTAATCATCGGGAAAGTTCAAATATCAGGGTGTCTCGTGAATATTTTGGTTAAAATTCCTGTGAACTGGCATACTCTTTATGGTGGTCTTTTTTAGCCGGGCTTCCCACGGATATGCGAAAAATAGTACATGCTGTCGAAGGGAAAGAGGCTGGATTTAAATGCTAAAATTTATAAAAAAATTAGGCTTCACGCTTGCAAAAAAAATGGAGATTCATTATTATATAAATTGTGTTAGCACTCTATTGAGGCGAGTGCTAATAAAAAATAATCTACATATAATTTGAGGAGGTTGTTTCACTTGATCAAGCCACTAGGAGATCGCATTATTATCGAGCTTGTTGAGTCTGAAGAAAAAACTGCAAGCGGTATCGTTTTACCCGACACAGCGAAAGAAAAACCTCAAGAAGGTAAAGTCGTAGCTGTTGGAACTGGCCGAGTTCTTGAAAGCGGTGAGCGCGTTGCTCTTGAAGTTGCAGTCGGAGACCGCATTATCTTCTCAAAATACGCAGGCACAGAAGTAAAGTACCAGGGAACTGAGTACCTGATCCTACGTGAAAACGACATTCTAGCAGTTGTAGAATAATCACTGCGATTATAGACAGAACGTTAAAATATTAATAATCTGAGGAGGTCTTTTTACAATGGCAAAAGAAATTAAGTTCAGTGAAGAAGCACGCCGCGCGATGCTTCGCGGGGTAGATTCTCTTGCAAATGCAGTAAAAGTAACTCTTGGACCAAAGGGACGCAACGTGGTTCTTGAGAAGAAATTCGGTTCACCTCTTATCACGAATGATGGTGTAACGATCGCAAAAGAAATCGAGCTTGAAGATGCATTCGAAAACATGGGTGCTAAGCTTGTTGCTGAAGTAGCAAGCAAGACAAACGATGTTGCTGGGGACGGAACGACTACTGCAACAGTTCTTGCTCAAGCGATGATCCGCGAAGGTCTTAAGAACGTAACGGCCGGCGCTAACCCAATGGGCATCCGCAAAGGTATGGAAAAGGCTGTTGTTACAGCTGTTGAAGAGTTAAAGGCTATTTCCAAGCCAATAGAAGGCAAAGCTTCGATCGCACAAGTTGCGGCAATCTCTGCTGCTGACGAAGAAGTAGGCCAATTGATTGCAGAAGCAATGGAGCGCGTTGGCAACGACGGCGTTATCACAATCGAAGAATCTAAAGGCTTCACTACAGAATTGGACGTTGTTGAAGGTATGCAGTTCGACCGCGGATATGCATCTCCTTACATGGTAACTGATTCTGACAAAATGGAAGCAGTTCTTGAAAATCCATATATCCTGATCACTGACAAGAAGATCGGCAATATCCAGGAAATCCTTCCTGTTCTTGAGCAGGTTGTCCAGCAAGGCAAGCCATTATTGATCGTTGCTGAAGATGTGGAAGGTGAAGCACTTGCTACATTAGTAGTCAACAAGCTTCGCGGAACATTCAACGCAGTAGCTGTCAAGGCTCCTGGCTTTGGTGACCGCCGTAAGGCTATGCTTGAAGACATCGCTGCATTGACTGGCGGTGAAGTGATCACTGAAGAGCTTGGCCGTGAACTTAAGTCTGCTACAATCACATCACTTGGACGCGCTTCTAAAGTTGTGGTTACAAAAGAAAACACAACAGTGGTTGAAGGTGCTGGAGACAGCGCTGCAATCGAAAGCCGCGTAAACCAGATCCGTGTTCAAATGGAAGAAACAACTTCTGAATTTGATCGTGAAAAGCTGCAAGAGCGCCTTGCTAAGCTAGCTGGCGGTGTTGCAGTCATCAAGGTTGGTGCTGCTACTGAAACTGAATTGAAAGAACGCAAGCTTCGCATTGAAGATGCCCTTAACTCAACTCGCGCTGCAGTTGAAGAAGGAATCGTATCAGGCGGAGGCGTAGCGCTTCTTAACGTATACAACAAAGTGGCTGGAATCCAGGCTGAAGGCGACGAAGCTACTGGCGTGAACATCGTCCTTCGCGCTATGGAAGAACCAGTTCGCCAAATTGCTCACAACGCTGGCCTTGAAGGATCAGTCATCGTTGAGCGCCTGAAGCGCGAAGAAGTAGGCACAGGCTTCAACGCTGCAACTGGCGAGTGGGTAAACATGATCGAATCCGGTATCGTGGACCCAACTAAAGTGACTCGTTATGCACTTCAAAACGCAGCATCCGTATCTGCAATGTTCTTGACTACTGAAGCAGTAGTTGCCGACATTCCAGAAGAAGGCGGCGGCGGAATGCCTGACATGAGCGGCATGGGCGGCATGGGCGGAATGATGTAATAAGCCGCTTTACGCCTTGATCTATAAGGGTCTTAAAGCGATTTGCTAACATAATGAAAAATGAAAGAAGCTTCTCATAAGTTGACCAAACTTGTGGGAAGCTTCTTTTTTCGTTTCTTGCGTGACATAAAGGTACTAGAATAGTAACGAAAGTTTGGTACCTTCTCTACTTTTTACCCCTTCAAATTAATTACACTTCTTAACTGCATAAATTTCATTTAACCATTTAGGATTCGTAAGCGAACAATTCATACAAACATTCTTGCTATTTATTTTGCATAGAAAATATCTTATTCAATTTAAAAAAAATTAAATTTAATATTTACATCCGGCAGAAATCCAACTATAATGAATGTAAGTAGTTACTAACATTACTAATTTTGTTATAGTCTTTTGGGTAACTACTAGATCAATATTGATGCTAACTAACAAATACTTTATAACTGGGGTGAATAATATATGAAAAAAATAAATACAGATGTATGCATAGTAGGATCAGGGCCTTCAGGAGCTTTGCTTGGCTTATTATTAGCAAAACAAGGACACGAGGTAATATTATTAGAGAAATTCTCTAACTTTGACCGTGATTATCGAGGTGAAATTCTGCAGCCGTCTACTTTACAGTTACTCGACAAAATAAACTTACTTGAATATATTCTTGAACAACCCCACAAGAAAATTGCACAAGGGGGGATACACTTTAAAGGTAATAGAATTATGGAATTTAAAATGAATGATATATCTCAAGAATATCCCTATGCCATTCAAATGGCTCAATCAACATTTATCCAAGCCTTGTTAGTTGAAGCAAAAAAACACCCAAATTTTAAAATGTATTTCAACTCTAATATTAAAACAATTCTTAGAGATGAAGATAATCATATAAATGGGGTGTCCGGTACCATTGAAAAAGAACCAAATGAGATCTATGCTAATGTAACTGTTGGTAGTGACGGAAGACAATCAACTATAAGAAAACAAACATCATTTAAGGCTACTAATGAACACCATCGCAGTAATTTGGTTTGGTTCACTATAGATTGGCCATCACACTTGCCTCATGAGTTAATGTATATGTTTACAGGGAAGAATAATTTATTCATGATTCCAAAGTATCCAGACAAAATGCAAATAGGATATACATTTACCAAAGAGCAGCAGGCCAGGGTAAAAGAAAATAACTATCAAGAAATTAGGAGCCTCGTAATTGAACAATTTCCAGAGTTAAAAGAGCAAGTAGAGAATTCCAAACAGTTTGTTAAGCTACAAGTCATTTCTTTAACATTGGAACATTGGGCAACGGATGGATTAGTCTTAGTCGGAGATGCTGCACACGTTATGACCCCCATTGGAGTCATTGGTATCAATGTTGCTTTAGCTGATTCTATTGTTGCTGCGGATGTTATACATGAAGCATTATTGGAGAAAGATTATTCAAAATACAAATTGTCAGAGATTGAAAAGAAAAGGAAACCGGAAGCAGACCAACTTCAAAAATTACAGATTAAAGTAGAATCATTGATTTTTACTACCAATCCTGTTGTATCTAATATAAGGCCTTATTTGGTGCAATTCATATCAAAAACACCTTTAGTTAATCTATTAATGAAAAAGTTTTTCTTTCCGGTGAATCAAGAGAAGAAGGCAGGGTAAAACCACAATTTTATTTAGATTTATTGTTAGTTAGTGCTAACATATAAAAGTCAGGAGGGATTGCGGATGGCAGGCAACAGTTCATGCGAAAGGTTCAGATGTTATTAGAATGCTTTTATCCGGATGTTAATGGAAAATTCAGCTGGAGAAATAAATTTGCCGACCACTTTTTCTAACAGCTAAAAAAATGTACAAGGGTATTGGCTTATAAATAGGGGAGAATGCCGCCCTAGATATTTTGGAAAGGGGTTATTATATTGGGCGAAGTCTCACTAAATGGTGATTTAAGCAGAAGCAAGGCGAAATATTTTGAAGCTCAGCGTTCGGGTGATAATAAAGCTATGAATCAAGCTAAGGAAGAAGCAATGAAAATAATGAATGAATACAAAAGAATCCCTGATAAAGATAAAGTTGAAGTAAGTGACCAGGCATTAACTAAATATAAGAATTCAATTAAATAATTTATAACCCAAAAATAAAATTTAAAGATACAGGGAAAGAACGATATTGATTTCACTTTAGCTATCGAAATTACATTAATTATTACAAGTCTTCAGTTGATCTTGAAATTAAAATTTGATACATGGGATAAAATGTTTAAGAACAATTAAATACTGACTGGCAAAGAATGAAAAACCATCATAAATTCGTTGGTGTCTACCTTAATTTTAAGCGGTCCAAAGCGGGCCGCTTATTTTTAGTTTTTAAAATACTTGATATAAATCGCTTTATCATCATTTTGTTCGTGTGTATCGTGGTTGTTGTTAATTTGTAGATTACAGATGTATTAATAAGCAATTATGTTACAGAACATATTCATAACAACAAGCGGAGAAATCAATGGTTGTCTCCGGACAGTTGCGAAATCATCAAATGGAAAGCTCGATTTTGACGGAAATAAAGTATATGAACTATTTGCGTACCAACAGTTTGCAGGAAGGTTTTACGCAGATTCATTAGATTTTATACAGAATAGATTAAAATGGAACGGCTCCATGTTTGTATTGGACGATCAGGATTTTGCGGTTTTTGATTCACAAGGTGTATAAACGGCAAATTCATCTTAAAATTGTGTTTTTCACAGTTAGATAAATAACGGGAATGTTGAGAAAAGGGAAAGGGGTATTAGCTCCTTTCTTTTTTCTTTGCTGTTGTTATAAAAGGTTCCTTCTCTAGTTGGGTGGAAAAAGCGTTAATCAATCTTTTGTAAAAATGGCTGTTTTCCCATTGATTGTTGCTTTTCGAACATGTTTAAAAATCGGGGGTATAAAAGGGATCGGGCTCTTTTCGAGAAGACTTCTGAATATAGATAGCTTTAGAACTCATAAAAATTCAGGTGCCGTTTTTTACTTTTGGTTGAGAAAGCAAAAAATTTTACGAAAAGAGCCTTAACAAAAGAGGACCATCATTAATGTCTAAACGAATTAAGATTGTGTTATTACGGTTTATTAAGAGAGTGAAGAATAATAAAATGGTTTCTTCCTACTATCCCTAGATGAGTAAAAAGTCTGAAAATTTCACCAGTGCCCAAACGTATAACTTATTAGAGAAAAGGAATGAAGGAAGCAGCATGGGATGAATGAAAATATTTCCTTTTCAACACTAAAAATAGATCTGTATGCCTATAAAACTTAACATTTGAAATCAATCCGACAAAATCCAACAAAATCCAACAGCTAGAATATTTTTAATTAAAAATAAAAGCATGAAAAATTACCTATGGAAAAATCTTAGATTCAAGATGTTTCTGGGAAAATAATCACTGGAGTGAGTTGGTTTGTCAAGGGTATTATTTGACGGTTTAGTGAACAAGTGATAGTAAATATATAGTAATAAAAATGAGAAGTTCCAAATAAATGGGTTTAATGAATCATAAAACTGGAAATAAACAAATAAATATTTCCATAATTTTCATATCGAGAAAAAGAGAAAAATCTTAAAGATTGAGCAAGAGAAGGGGAGAAAGAAATGAAGAGGATTGCAGCACTAATTTTCGGCATTGCTATAGCGGCTCTATCCACTGGTTGTTCTAATCAGGGTGCGGCTGAGAAAGAAAGCAGTGAGCCGGTAAAGCAGGAGGAGAAGAAAGAGAAAGAGGAAGCTGCAGAAAAGGTTGATTATCCCGAAGCTGCAATGACAGGTGAAGAAATCGTCAACCAGCTAATTGGAGAAAAGATGGCAGAGGCAGCTTCCAAGGCAGGAAAGGCGGAAGAAGATTCTATAAGCGACATGGACAAATTGATGGCGGAATTCCAAACGAAAGAGCAATCTGACCAGGAGATTTTAAATGGACTGATTCACTGGTTTGGCATGGATTATACAGGAGTGTACCAAAACCTTGTAAACTATGAACCTGATTATGGTGATTATGACATTGCCGGCGAAAAACAAAAAACCAAGAATATTGCTATACATATCGATTCAAGCGGAAGTATGAACGGGCAGGTTTCAGGCGGAGTAAAAATGGATTTAGCCAAAAATGCCGTCAAAAAATTTGCGGCCGGATTTCCGGATGAGACGCCGATCACCTTACGTACCTATGGACATAAGGGAACAGGAGATGACAAAGATAAACAGCTATCCTGTTCAAGTACAGAGGTCATGTATGAAACCAATACTTATAATGAACAAAACTTCAGCGCTGCGCTGAATAAGTTTAAGCCAAGCGGCTGGACGCCAATAGCAGCCTCCATAAAAGCCGGATATGACGACTTAAAAACAAAGGCAGCTGAAAATACAGAAAATATTCTTTATGTTGTGAGTGACGGGATTGAAACATGTGATGGTGACCCAGTTGAAGAAGCTAGAAAGCTCGCAAACTCTGATTTGCAGGTCAAGGTCAATATCATTGGCTTTAATGTGGATGATGAAGGACAGAGGCAGCTTAAAGCGGCAGCTCAAGCAGGAAATGGCCAATACTATACAGTCAACTCAAAGGTAGAACTGGAAAACACAATAAACAAACTGATGGGTGAAGCGATGTCTTCCATTGAGAAAAATATCTCTAAAGCATCCAGCAAAACAGAGATCAACTTCAGGACCGCAGACTTAAAGCAGCAGGTCGGAGGAATCAGGCGTGATTTCATGGATGTTGCAGACTCGGAAAGAATGCTGTTAGGAGATGCATTATCGGAACTGCAGAAGCAGGAAAAAATTAAACCCGAAGACAGAGACGCCATCTATGATTTGATTAAAATCCGATATGAGGAGTTAAACAGTTTCAGTGAATCCCTGATGGAACAAGCAAAAGAAAAAGTAGACAAAAGACGCCAGGAATTAATCGACCAGATTAATGCCAGCTGATGAGAGAAGAGAGGATCCAGAATGCATATTGTGGTGGATGAATCATTGGGTATCCCAAAGGACATTACGGGTTCTGCAACAATCCGGATTTCTAAATTGAAAAAAGCAGATTCTTTACATGATTATATATCCTCAAGAAAGGGCGGCATTTTCCAAAGAAGCTTGCCGCTCATCAAGCGCACTCTACAGGAGGAGATTGAAGAAGTAGGGGCTTTACTGGAAACCCATCGCTCTGTTCTATATATCTATGATGCTTTTACAACCGATAGCGGGATCATCAAACGGCTGAAAAACTGGTATTTTCCTAATGAAAAGCTTTACATTCTTGATGGTTCGGAAAACAAGGCACTAGCAGTATACCTCATTCTTGAGCAAGCCAATCTTGCTGATGCAGAGGAGATTGCTTTCACAGGAAATTATAAGAGACTGACAGTAGTTAACAACCAGAAATACCGCAAACCCTCTAACTACCTTGCATTGAAGGAAAGAAAATCCAAGCAGTATTTTTTATTTGAGCATACGAGTGAAAAGCCCCTTGTCTCAGGAATGAAACAAGGGCTGCTTGATGAAATCTTGAAACATAATCCTTCCGATATGCTGATTATGGCATCGAGAACAAAGCTGGATTTTGAATGCCAGGGAGCGAGCTTTTACCAGCTGGAAAGCACTGGGCTGCCAGTCCACTCAGATGTGGTGGATATTTTGATTGCTGATCAGGCCGTGCCGCTGTATGTGAAGAAAACTAATGGAGTGACAAATGAATGATTGACTCTAAAAGAAAAGCAATTTTATTTTTAACGATTTCTTTTTTACTTGCTCTAGTAGCAGCGGGGGTCATCCTCGTCCAGATCAACCAGGCACAGGAGAAGCTTGGTAAGACTGTAGCGGTTGCAGCGGTAAAGGAAGATGTGAAATCCTATTATGAGCTTACAGCTAAAGACATTGAATGGATCCAGCTTCCAAAAGCAAGCGCACAAAAAGGATTCATTACAGATGAGAAGGATTTAGAAGAAGTCATTACCGTCGTGGATTTAAATGGTGGAGACCTACTTACTAAAAACCTTGTGAGAAAGAAAATAGATATCCCGGAAAACGAAAGGGTTGTCTGGCTGAATGCGACGGAGATCGTCCTGGTCGATCAGCAGACCATTGCCCCGGGCGACCTTGTAGATATCATTGTTACTACCGGAAAAGATGACAAAATGCAGACCAAACGCATATTCCAGAATATCTATGTTGTGGAAGTAGAAGAGATTGATGAAGAACCGCCCCGGGTGCGGATTTCCTTGCCGATTGAAGATGCAGAAAGCTTAATCCATTACCAGAACTCAGCAAAGCAAATCAGGGTGCTCAGGGTAAATCAGGCATCTTCAGGTAAGCAAGAGCTTAAGGAAGCGGAGAATTCCCAACAAGCTGAAGGAGCAGACCAAAAGCAGCAGGAACCAAATAAAGCTGATGGGGAAGCTGGAGCAGCAGGAAATACAGACCAGCAGAAAGCTCCAGCCGGGAAGACAGCCAAGCCAGCCGACAAGCCTGCATCTAAGGAACAGTCTAAACCTTAGAATATATTAAAATTTTAATCTAATATCATTTTAAACTCAGGGGGCATCACTCCTGAGAGTAACACCTTAATCATAAATATTTCATTGCTTTGGAAGGATGCGAAAGTGTGAGTATATATAAAGGTTTGCTGATTAGCAAGGATAGGAGCTGGAGTGAGGAACTGCTGCAGTTGGTCAGCGAGGAAAACATCGAAATATCCGTTGTGACTGAATGGAAGAGGACGTTTCGTGAGCAGCAGTCCTATCATTATATATTTGTTGATCTAGATACAATTGAGAACCCGCAGCAAATTCCAATGTCTTCCTCAAGCATTGTCCTGGGTCTCACACGCAACTACGAATTTGAGCAAGCGAGAACCTGGCTTGTAGCAGGGGCAAAGGATGTAGTCGTCCTGCCTGGTGAGAAAAACAGGTTGTTAGAAGCGTTGAAAGCCTCGAAAGAGCAATTTAAGTTCCAAAAAGAAACAGAAATGGGATATGGCAATGGCCAGGTTCATGCCTTTTATAGTGCGAAGGGCGGGAGCGGCAAGACTTTGCTCGCCAGCTTGATGGCTCAATCCTTGAGTATCCATCATGGTTTTAAGGTTCTGCTCATTGATCTGAATGCTCAATTCGGAAATGCAGATGTTCTTTTTGGCATTCAGCCTGGCCGTTCTTATTTTGATCTAATTCCAGTTATGGATGAGATGGATATCCGCCACCTGCAAAACGTTTCAAACTATCATGAAGAAACAAAGGTAACGCTTTTGACCGGTCCAGCGAATCCGGCAAAGGCAGAATCAATTCCTGATGAATTAATCGGAAGACTGATTCGTGTAGCAAAAAGCCATTATGACTACATCATTCTTGATTTGCCGCCCCACATCAACAATTCAACTTTTACGGGACTGAATGAAGCTAATCATATTCATTACATTCTGACACCTGACAGCCTAGGGCTGAGAGCCTTTAAGTATTCAGAGGATTTGTTTGAGCGATTCCAGATTGGCAGAGGAGGAGAGGTATCAGTCCTGATTAATCGATACCATCCAAAGCTTGAATTAACTCTTAAGGATATGGAAAAAATCATTGGCCGTGAAGTGAATGGCAGCATTGAATCTGACTTCTTCTCAATCCAGCCATTCATCAATATGGGAGAAGGCTTTTATAAAAAGAAGAAGGATAAGGGCAGCAACAAGGTCTCGAAATCCATGAAAAAGTATGTGGATGAAATGCAAAATCGTACAAAGGGGTGATTTGAATGTCGTGGGTAGAGAAAGCGTCCATTTTAAGCACACAAAAAATCACGCCGCAACGTGAATGGAACGTAGAACAATCCCAGGTCGACAGATGGGTGAGGCATTATAAATCCCGTCTGATAAAGGAAGCCAATCTTGAAAACATAACGACCTTATCACCTGTCGAACGAAAAAAGACGATCGAACGACTGATCATGCAAATGATCGATGAAGAAAAAGTTATTATTCCCAATGACCAGATTGAACAGATTATCCAGCAGATTATTAATGAGTCTGTGGGATATGGACCACTGGAAGCTCTGTTAAGAGATGATTCGATTACAGAAATCATGGTGAATGGTGCTTACGAGGTGTTCATAGAGAAGCAGGGGAAGATAGAAAAAACGAATGTGCGGTTTAAGGACGATGAGCATGTCCGGCACATTATCGATCGGATCATTGCGCCGCTTGGCAGGAGGATCGACGAAAGTTCACCGATGGTAGATGCCCGTTTGCTGGATGGAAGCCGTGTAAATGCCGTCATTCCACCAATCAGTATTGATGGTCCATCGATTTCGATCAGGAAGTTCAAAAAGGATCCATTTACGCTAGAAGATTTGATGGGATTTGGCAGTTTTTCAAATGAAATGGCAACCTTTTTGCAAGCTGCAGTTGAAGCAAAAGCAAATATCCTCGTATCCGGCGGGACAGGAAGCGGTAAAACGACCCTGCTGAATGTCCTGTCAGCCTCGATTCCAAGAGGTGAAAGAATCGTCACAATCGAGGACATGGCAGAGCTTCGTTTCAATTATGACAACCTGGTAAGGCTTGAAGCCAGGCCGCCGAACATGGAAGGAAAAGGGGAAGTTACGATCAACCATCTGGTTAAGAACGCGCTGAGGATGCGTCCCGACAGGATCATTGTCGGTGAGGTCCGTGGCTCGGAAGCAATCGATATGCTTCAGGCGATGAATACAGGTCATGAAGGGTCTTTGACGACTGTCCATGCCAACAGCCCGAAGGATGCCCTTGGCCGATTGGAAGCAATGGTCATAATGTCAGGACTTCCGTTGACGGTTGAGGTAATCAGAGGCTATTTCGTTGGGGCGCTTGATTTAATCGTCCAAACCTCTCGCTTCTCTGACGGTAAAAGAAGGATCGTCAGCATTGCTGAACTGGTGGAGGAAGACGGGGGAATTTTTGCGCGTGATATTTTTCGTTTCAACCGGGAAGCAACAATGGCTGATGGAACGATTGTCGGCAATTTCGCTGCGACAGGCTATGTGCCAAAGCTCTATCAGCGCTTTGTATCTTATGGAGTTGAATTCGCGAAAGATCACTTCCAGGCGGGTGCAGTAACATGACAACTGCCTTGCTGTTATTGACTGGCTGCATTTTCTTTTTCATCATTGGCATGTTTTATATTGTGCAGAGCCGTAATACAAGAGGGACGGTAAAAAGAGTAGATCAATGGTTCGATAAAAGCGATAGCCTGGAACGAAAAAGCTTCGTCTTGTTAATAGGTGACCGTTTCGACCGGTCAGAACTCTCAGATGAATTGGAAAGGAAACTGTACCAGGGCAATATTCCGTTGAAACCTTCTGAATATATGGGAATCTATATTCTGCTGCTTGCGCTCTTGACCTTTATCAATCACTTTGTCTTAGGGCTTTATATCATCATGGCAATCCTGTTCGCTTATTTAATCGTTTCATTGGGTTCTAAGTTTTACCTGAATTCTACTAAAAATAAACGGACAGAAGTTTTCAACAAACAGCTTCCGGAAGTGTGCCGGATGATGTCAAATGGTATTAAGGCCGGTCAAACCATACCGCAGGCAATTGAAATGGCTGGGCGGGATATGAAGGAGCCCAGCGGCCTGGAATTTCAGAAGATGGATTACCAATTTAAACTCGGAGACAGCCTTGAGACCGTTATGAATGATTTTAGGGAGCGTGTACCGAGTAATGATATCAATATTTTTGTCAGTACAATCTTGATACAGCAGCGTGTGGGGGGGAACCTTGCTGAAGTTCTTTCTTCAATGGCTGAAACCCTGGAAGAACGCAGCCGTGTCCATAAGGAAATCCAGACCGTCACGGCAGAAAGCCGCTCGATCGCTTATATCCTGGTCGTTATGCCATTTCTGATGGCGATGATGATGAATCTCTTCATCAAAGGGTTTTTGAATGTTTTATTTACACCTTTTGGTTTGCTGTTATTTTTAGCTTTTTCAGCCTTAGTCTTTTTTGCCTTCATTTTAATTAAGAGAATTACAAATATAAGGGTGTAGATAAGATGAAATTAATCGGTTTTTTCTCAATGGTGATGTTTTCGCTCATACTGCTGACGCTCTTCATTGGGTTTGTCTATCTGTATCTGTTTATCGCAAAAAAAGAAAAGCTCCTGCTTTCCCAGGGATATAATCCAAAAAATCGGAAGAAAAAGACCCCATTAAGAGAAAGATTGTTGTCACCGATTCTCCAATGGGGAATCAAGGCAGGCCCGGTCGGGATTAAATATCCGTTTTTTGCGGAGATCGATAAACACGACCGCATGCTAAAGGAGGCGGGAAACCCTCTAGGGATGCAAATCCAGGATTTCTATGGTTTCAGGTTTGTGCTTGGTTTGATCGGGCTTGGATTTGGCAGTTTCTACTCTATTCTGGGAATGCCATCAGGACTCCAGATTCTATTAATCTCCATTTTAGGCGGATTTTTAGGACCAAGTCTGTGGCTTTATTTCAAAGCGAAATACAGACAGGAAACAATCAGCATCATGATGCCTGATTTTCTTGATACCGTCAGTGTTACCCTGCAGGCCGGGGTTGGTTTGGATTCAGCCCTGAAACAAGTAACAAAGCAATTTGAGGGGCCGCTAAGCGAAGAAATTGATCGCTTCAACAAGGAAGTCGAACTCGGTGTTCCCAGGTTGACCGCTTATCAGAGCTTGATAGAAAGGAATTCTTCGAAGGAACTTCATTCACTGGTTAACGGATTGATACAAGGATCTTCACTTGGTGTGCCGGTATCCCGGACCTTTAAACTCCAGGCGGATGATTTAAGGGCGACAAGAGGTTTCATTGCTAAAGAAAAGGCAGCCAAAGCAAGTCCGCAAATCACGCTGGTTACCACATTTTTCGTGGCTCCAGCCGTATTCGGCCTTATCATCGGTTTGCTTGCGTTAAATATTTTCTACAATCCTCAAGCATTTGGGTTGGACTCCTTCTTTAAGTAGAAGGATTAACTATAAAAAATACAAATCGGGAGATGAAATAATATGTTAAAGAAAACTATGGTGAAGATGACCGGTGTATACAATCGTTATGTGAACAATGAGAGAGGTGCCCAGGCGCTTGAGTGGGTTGCATTAGGCCTTGTTGTCCTTGCGGTCATGGGTGCAATTGCTTCAGGCATCGGTGAGGATACATCTCTTGGAAAAACGATTATGAATAAGTTGAGTGAACTGGTAGGAAAGATTGGCGCAGGAGCATAATAAAAATCCGGGGTTGTTAAATTTGAAAGGGAAAATAAAAAAGCTTCTTAATAATGAAAAGGGTTCACAGTCGATCGAATTTGTCGCGATGTTCCCGCTGGTTATTCTGGCTTTCTTGATCATCTGGCAGGTTGCGCTGATTGCCTTTTCAGTTGTCGTCGCAGAATCGGCTGCCCGGGATGGTGCAAGGGCAGCTTCTGTACATGATCCTGACTGGGAAAATGTCACCAAAAGATCAGCCTATGGCGTGAAAATTTTAAGTATATCAGGTGGTCCTGGTTCTGATGAAGCCAGGGTTGAGGTGGAGGTCCAGGCGCCAATTGTGGCCCTTCCGCTGATTTCGGAAATGAAATTCTCCTTTGCGATGGATGCAGTGATGCCAATGGAGGAAGAACCGGATGACGATTAAAAATCTGAAAAACTATATTAACAATGAGAGAGGCAGCGGCATGCTGATCATTATGGTCGGCATGCTAATAGCTGCTATTTTCATAGCTATGATGTTCTTTGATTTCTCAAATGTATTCATCAATAAGCGGGTGACCCAAACAGGTGCTGACTCGGCGGCCTTGGCGGCGGCAAAGTCCTCCAAGGACACGATGAAGGAAACGCTGCAGGAGAAAACCCAGGAGGAGCTGGATGCATTAGGAGAAGCCTGGGAACAGTTCCTGGAGGATTCTGCAGATTCAGAGCCTCCTGCGGAAGGAGAGGAACCACCGCCGCCTCCTTCTGAAAGTGAACTATTAGCAGAGTTTGTAGAAATGATGGAAGACCATTATGATGGCCGAAATATGCCTGGCGATATGGTCAGCTGGATCTTGGATCATTCTGTCGAAGTCAAAGCAAAGACAGCCATGAAGTTTTTCTTTGATGATGATGGCGTGAGGGATATTGCCTGCAAGGCGGTCAGGGACAATTTGACAGAAGCTCGTGAGGAAGCGGAGAAATTCGCGAAGGAAAACCAGAATGACAAAATAAAACAAATGACCTTTATCCCCGAGGATTTCCGCATCTATGTCGTGACAGAACGGAAGGGTCAATATACGACAGTCCCAGATGAAGGAGTCCCGGCTATCACCGCAGAATCATCTGCAAGGATCGGGGAGCCAGATGGCTTTGACATATTCTGTGACTAGTCTGCACAATGGTCCATTAACCCATGATTAATGGAGCATTCACTTCTTTTTAAAAGGGTGATAAAGTAGATGATAATTAAAAATCCAAGATTTAGAATCGTTTTAGCATTTATGGCTTTATTTCTGATACAGTTTGCCGTTCTAATCCCTGCCTCGGCGGATTTGACAGAAGTCGAAACCAATAAGCAAGGTTTGAGTAAAACAGAACCAACCGATGCATCGGGAGGGGAACCGGTTGATGGTGAAGATGGTCCCCTGCCCTGGTGGAAAAAGGCATTGAATGAGTTGGGTGAAATTGGTGACAGTCTGATCGATGGCTGGAACAAGTTTAAAGACTGGGCGGTTGATGAATGGAATGATGCCTGGGATTTCGCAAAAGACAACTGGAATGATGCCTGGGATCTTGCAACAGACGTGTGGGGTAACATCGAAGACTTCTTTAAAAGTATTGGAGACTGGTTCAGTGAAAATGAATGGGCACAGACGCTGCTCGGAGGAATTCTTGCAGCGGGCATTATCATCGGTGTCATTGCGCTCCTTGTTTTCTTTGGAGTAATCGCTATTCCTCTTGGGATTGTCGCAGGGCTGATTATTGTGGCTGGTGCGCTTATTGGCGGATTCACCTATCAATGGCTCGCGGGTGATAATTACAGCTTCTGGGGAGCGTTTAGTTTCGCTCTTGTTGGAGGAGTACTAGGGTATATTGGCTATGCCACCGGCGCATTCGCCGCAGCAATCGGCTGGATCAGGACAGTTGCCTGGCCTGCTGCCGCTACCTGGTGGAGAACGGCCGCATGGCCATGGCTTAGAGGACGCCCGGCTGCTATTTGGGGCTGGGCTAGGACTGTGGCTTGGCCTTGGATAAGAACGAAAGCTGTTGCTGCCTATAGATGGGTGAAGGTGAGGCCGTTATGGGGGCAGCTTCGAGGATTTTATTCAGGTGCCTTTTGGAGATTAATGGTTAAAGGGTTTCCTATTGGATTTTTAGGCGGGGGCACTGCATCCATTGTAGGTAAACTATTTAAAGGTGAAACTTTTACTTTTAAAGAAATGTTGATCGATGCATTAATTGGTGGGTTTTCAGGAGCTATACTAGGGCCTATCATTTTAGCAGGAGTAACTTTGAGTTGGTCTGTTGTTGGCCTTTTAGGTCTTTACGGTGGAGTTGAAAACTATTTGGTTGAGGGCTTCAAGTCTAATGATTGGTCATTTGAGAACTTTTTGTTAGGGTTTGGGATTTCGGTTTTATCCACTAAACTTATAGGTGTTGCCGTGGAGAATATAATATCAAGAATGGTTGTCAGCGAACATCTGAATGAAGTGGGCACAAAATCTGCTGAGGAATTAGTTAAGTGGAGCTACGACCAAATAGATGAGTTAATAGATGCTGACAATACCGGGGAATCAAATGGTAACAATAGTGAAAAGCCTTCTGAAAAGAAGGGTTCTAATGAGAAGAATGCTCCTGAAGCAGAAGACACTACGGATAAAAAAGATGCATCTAATACTGAAAAAAACAATGAAGGTAGTAATGAGCAAACAGACTCGGGAAGTCATTTGCAAAACCAGAACAATAGGATGAATCCAAATATAAATCCAACATACAATTAAAATTTGATTGGGGGGATATAGTTGAAGAAACGAGCACTTACACCAATAACGTATTTATACACTTTTATAGTGTTTGGGCTATTTGCTGTGTGGGCATATGATGTAGAAAAAGAAAGTGGAGTTATTGACCCTAAAGATCACCAGACGACTTTAATAATTTTCGTTGCCTTCATGACTGTTGGTCTTATATTGGCTGGTATTGATTTCAGTAGTGAAAAGGAAAAAGGTAATAAAATCACACGCAAATCTGTAATTACTGGCGTCACTATTGCTCTTTTATTTTTAGTTTGGAGGGTGTTTATGTCGTTAGTGTAAGATTCGTTTAATATTATTTTATACTTCAATCACCATAAATCATAGAGTGTTTGCCGTTTAATATCGAGATTAGCTTTAACAGGCTAATCTCTTTTTTTAGAACTTAAATAATGACAGTTAATAAAGAATGATGTCTAAAGGATAATTGGATTACATTCAGTAACATGATCCTGTTCATGAGGAATTAGAGGTGATTCCATGTCAAAGAAGTTGTTAACCATAATAACGGGGATTATCATTGTGGGTACTTTAACCGGAGCTATTATTTGGGCTATTTCTGAAGCGGACGAAAATGGGAAAATATATCTTGAAGGCAATGAAAATATCGCTTATATGTTTTTGGGCTTATCTATTCTTGGCCTGATTACCGGTTCAATATCATTAAGAGCATCGAATGAAGAGGGTGACATTATTAGTAAAAAGTCGGTGCTTCCTGGGTTGGCAATAGCAACGATATTCTTCATCTGGAGGCTTTCGGTTGCATTATAGAATGCATACACTTGGAATCTTCCAAAGAATAAGTAAGAGTCCTAGTTTACATACAGGATGGAACATATGGAAGATAATATATGATTTTTTGAGACAGCGGAACCGTCCCTCCGCCTTGTGGTAGGCAGGATATAAACAATAATAATGATTTGATAAAAATTATCTTTAATCCTGAATTCAACCAAGTTTCAATTTTTATGTGTAGGTAGGGTGATTAAATGTCAAAAAAAGCACTTGATATTTTTTCTGGAGTTACTATTTTGAGGACATTGATTGCTTTCTTGGTGTGGGCATACTTTGAGCAAAATGAAAATGGAAAAATATACCTTGAAGGAAATGAAAATATTGCATTAATCTTTTTGTTACTTGGTATAGTTGGTTCAGTGACTGGGTTTATTAGTTTAAGGTCTATGAATGACGAGGGTGAAACGATAAGTAAGAAAACAGTAATCTCGGGTATAACCATTGCCGTTATCTTTATGCTTTGGAGACTGTCAGTCACAATATAACGTTACATCTTTTCCTAATTATAAGTTGATTAATTTAGATTAGCCTAAGCTAATCTCTTTTTTAGCATTCCTGAACAGGTACGAGATAGGGAGGATTCCAATAAAGAATGTTGATGAGGGATATAGGTGATCCAAATGTAATAGCGCGGGTCAAAATAGCTTACTGTTCCGTCTTTTTGGAGGCTTATCATTGCAATCTATCAATATAGCAAATAGAAGCCACAATTAAAAATCTATTACAAGGGGGAGAAAAAAGTGAATTATAAACGACGAATCATCTTTCTTGTGTTCAGTATGTTATTTATTACAGGATGTTCGTCCGAACCAAAGGAAGATACAAAAGCCCAGGAAGTTGTGAAAAGTGAGCAGAAAGAAAAGGAAACCGCAGAAAAGGCGGCAGGAGCCGATATGCCTAATGAAAAAGAAGAAGAGTTTGATTTAGATAGTTCACCAGTGCCTAGCAATCTCGAGGAAATGATGGTATATCCAGTTGGGCCACTTGCTTCTGCGGAGGGCATTGGTGATGAAGGGGTCAAAAATGCTCTGGAAGCTATTCCGGCTCTTTCCGAGGAGGCTTCTGAATCAGAATTAACCAGCTTATTTGAGCACTTGTTCACTTTTTAAAAAGGAATATGAAGACCCAAAGGCAGTCATGACGTCTGGAACTGTCAGCGCACCTGGTCAGGAAGCCCCGTCTTAAGTAAAGGCGGAAACCTTCAATATTTAAGTAATCCTCGATTCCAACGGAAGCATGGCAAAACAAATGGATGGAAAGACACGTATGGAACTGGCGAAGGAATCGATAGAAAAATTCGCCGCCCCCTCCCGAAAGAAGCTAATATCAGCTTGAGGGTGTATGGACATAAAGGCACCGGCTCGGATAAGGATAAGAGCCTGTCATGCTCGTCCAATGAGCTCGTTTATCCAATGCAGCCTTATGACAAGGGTAGCCTAAGCCAGGCTCTCAGTAAATTTAAGCCTGCGGGCTGGACACCATTAGCCCAAGCAATCACTGAAGCGCAAAAGGATCTCAGTCAATATAAAGGGGACGGAAATAAGAACATCCTCTACATCGTCAGTGATGGTATCGAAACATGCGGTGGGAACCCCGTGGCAGCAGCGAAAAGTTTAAAAGAATCCGGGATTGCCCCTGTAGTCAATATCATCGGGATTGATTTGGCGGGCAAGGATCAGCAGCAGCTTCAGGAAATCGCCAAAGCAGCAGGTGGATCCTATGCCAATGTAAAAAGCCAGCAACAGCTAAGGGATGAATTCTTTAAAACGGTTGAGGAGTCATTAAAGTGGCTGAACTGGAGTAATATTCAAGAGTTAGATACGTACGAGAAGTATAATAACCAGTCAATGGCTGTACGTATGATAACCAATACTTGGCAGTCGAATATCACCCTTGAGGAGAACAAAATAATGTTCTCAATTACTGATTTGAAAAACAAAGGGAAAATCACGTCTGAACAGAAAAGCAAGCTTTTAGATATGAACGAAAGTTTCTATAAAACACAAAGGAACTCTATAGAAGAACTACAAACAGTTCTGATTAATGCCACAGATAAAGAAATGAATGAGACTTTAGAGGAAATAGACAAGATTTACAAAGAAAATACTCCTGACAATTAGTTTCATGGGGGAAACCTATTGAGGTAGTGAACGAACAAAGACCCTCACCATCGAATTCTTTGGTATGGCCCAACTTGTTATTTGGACATGAGAAATTAGAGGTGATTTCATGTCAAAGAAGTTACTCACGTTTATCTCTGGTATTTTTTTAACGGTAACCTTAGTAGGTTCGTTTATCTGGGTATTTTCTGCAGCTGATGAAAACGGAAGAATACAGCTCGAAGGAAATGAAAATTACGTCTATTTGATGTTGTTACTAGGTATAATAGGATTTGTTACTGGTTCAATAGCATTAAAGGCTACTAACGAAGAAGGCGATACAATTAGTAAAAAGACAGTTTTTTTTGGTTTGGCACTTGCAGCAATTTTCTTCCTATGGAGACTTTCAGTTACGCTATAAATTGTACCTTCAACCTAAGTAGCTAATTTATTATACTGTATAAAATCTGGATTAGCATTTAAGCAGGCTAATCTTTTTTTAAATATGAGTCATGTCCACTTAGGAATATTTGTAAAATAGAGTCTTAAGTCCCAGAAACTTAACAGGCTGATAACCGTAAATAAAACATCCTTAAAAATTCGTACAATAAATGGATAGTTATCCGGAGGAGGTACTCATGAACCGCAAGAATCCTATTTTAACAGTTTTGCTGTTGTTGTTAAGCTCGTTTTTCATTTTGTCTGCATGCAGTGATGCGAGTCCGAGTGATGCGAAGGCAAAGGCTGAGAAGAAACAAGAGGATAAATACGAAAAGCTGGTGAAGAAAAAAAACAAGGAGCTTGAGCTTCAGCCGCTTGAACTGGGTTCCTATGCCGGGGAGATTGGCTCCACTTTTTCCAGTCCGGAGCATAAAGAATTCGCGGTCAACGGGAAGGTTGTTGTCGAAGGGAAGATTGACAAGTTTTCTTCTTTGAAGTCGGATTATATATTGATCAAAGTATCAGCAGATGAAGAAGGGCCTGCGGGACAGCAGCATGAGTACTACGCTAAGCTGAAGGATGGGAAGTACAAGCAGACAATTCGTTTTTTTAATGGGGAAGGCAAGTACCATGTGAGTGTCCATATCCCTAGCGATGAAACGGAGAATTATTATTTTGAAGCGACCGCCTTTGATGTTTACAATGTGAATCCTGAAATTCAGCGTGATCTTGTGCTGACGCCGTTTGGCCAAGAGGCGGAAGTTGCGCTGGATATGGAATCTGGCTATGTGAAAGAAAACGAGTTTTTTAGATTGGAAGGGGAAGTTGGAAATCTGACAGATGAAGATACCGTCATGCTTCAGCTGACTAAGGATATGGAGAGCTGGAAGCATATTATGCCGATCAAGGATGGCAAATTCAGCTATGACGTGCCTTTATTTTACGGTAAAGGTGTACATGAACTCGAGGTTCTCGTTCCGGATGAAGAACGTGAGAATTACTACCAGACGGCTACGACTATTTTAATTGATAATGAGTCAGACAAGACGATGCTGCCGATTGAGTATATGGATCAATACCTAGAGCGCGGCGTTACGCTCGAGTCCCCTGGATATGGCGGAGAAGAGACGGAAGGAATGTACAGTATAAAAGGGAAAATTGATCCTAATGCTAAGTTTGGCCCTGAAACAACACATATCTATATCACGACTAAAAAGGGAGAAGATGAAGCGTTAGATGTCATACCGGTTAAGGACTTTACATTTGATGACTCCTTTTATCTGCGGTTCGGTCCCGGAACATATGAGGTTATACTTAGCGTGCCTGAGATAAAAGAAGAAAATAGTGATTACTTCCGATTTTACGGGTTTGCCCGCTTTGAGGTTGAATCAACCGGTGAAGATCAGCGCGACCTGCTGCCATCAAGGGGCGTTCAATCCGACTCAGAGCCGATCAGACAGCTGGCAAGTGAAATCACCGCGGGAAAGAGCACGGAGAGGGATAAGGCTAAAGCAATCTATGAGTATGTAGCCAAAACTGTTGCCTATGATGTTGAAAAGCTGGAGACGGATGATTTTGAATGGGATGATAGCGCTCTGAAAACACTGGATTTAAAAACAGGTGTTTGCCAGGACTATTCTTATCTGGCAATTGCTTTATTGAGAGCGAGCGATATAGAATCACGGTTCGTTGAGGGCATGGCCCGCGGCGGCTGGTGGCCTTCAAGACATGCGTGGGTCGAAGCCAAAATTGATGGTGAATGGATCACCATGGATCCGACCTGGGGTTCCGGGTATGTAGACGATGGCAAGTTTGTGGCAAAATATGATGAAAAGTATTTTGATCCCAATATGGCCGAGTTTGAAAAAACACATACAAGAACGGGAATATCGTATTGAGAAAAATCTCAGAGCTGGAATGGCTCTGAGGTTTTTTTACAACTAGACAGGGTCCAAAGTTAAAAACAAATTCACAATAAAGCCAGCTTTCTGTGTTTATTCAGAGTGAAGAAGATAATCTCCAAACGATATAGGGATAGCGATATATCTGCTAAAATATAAATTTAGACGATATGACTCTTGCAAATATTGTTGAAACTCGTCATATTGTAGATAGGAGGTGCGATATGCGAAACGATATACAGCCGAATGAACAGGCATTCTCAACAAAAGAAGTGGCGGAGGAAGTAGGAATTGCTACTCCAACTGTCCGAAAGTATGGACAAATTCTGGAGCGCAACGGTTACGAGTTTTTGAAAGATGGCGACCGCCGAATCTTTGTCCAGTCTGATATAAAAGCGCTTATAGCGCTGCGCGATACGGACAAGCCACTGGACGATACGGCTAAAGATCTTGTGGCCGAGCAAAAACAAAGGCTCAATGGATCAGGCAGTACGGAGATTGCAATCAACGATACATATGGCAATAATTTACCGCAGGACCCTGAGCAATTGAAAGAGGTTTTGCTTTTCATGGTCAATGAACTGGCAGCAGCACGTGAAATGAATATGCAGCTGAAAAACGATATGGCCCAGATGAAAACAAGTGTTTCCCAGCTTCAGCAGGACCATCATGTGATCAGTTCCAGCATTGGGAATTCAGCACAAAGAACAAATGCGAAGATTGAAAAAATCCTCGAACAGCAAAATGCCCATTACGAAGACTTGCTGCAGCAGGAAAGAGAGAGAAGTGAGCTCCTGCAAAAAGAGATTCAGAAAATGCGGGAAGAGCAAAAGAATGAGTGGAACTCCCAAAGTGATTTCAATAAACGTTTAGAAGTAGAATTAAAGAATAGAAAATGGGGTTGGCTTTCCGCGATTTTCCGGAAATAAGTTGCATGAAAGACCTTCAATAAACTGAAAAAACAAGAAGAACAGAGCGTATTGCTGACCGATATGAACAAGAGCACTGCTAAAAGTGAGTATTTGTGTGTTTCAGAAAGCTTTACGATATATCGCCTGACGATACGCTATGCGAAATACATTCAATATGCCTCCGGACAGCAAAACCAGGTGTCGATTACCCCACCTTCAAAATTCAACAATTTCCCGAGAAATATCTACAATTTATGATTACGCATTCGACAAAAAATTAGCACTTCCATATTAACTGAACTCGGATCAATGAATACATAATAAAATCCCCTATGGATTATGGTCCATAGGGGATTTTATCTTTATAAGAAAGTATAGCATCTCTGCACTAAGATTAGTGTCTAGCTCCAGCGCCTAGCCCCTCGAGTCGCTTGTCCAGTGTCGCCTCCTAGAAACTTCGAAACTTCAACTCCGCCCGCAGAAGCAAAAAGCGCTTCTTTGTCGGAGTCTCCAGTTTCTGAGTTTCTGGGCAGTCGGCTATACTTTTCGATTTCGATCCACCCAATGAAGTCAAAGAGCGACTTCACTGTGCGGCCTTCCAGCGCTTGTCGGGGCTGATCAAGGCGCTTGCGCTTTTCATAGTTATAACAACTTCTTCATGCGTCCTGCAAGTGGGATGACAATCAGACCTGCAATCGCTACCTGCATGACATTTCCTGGGATAGAGCCAAATGGCTGGATCCAGTTTCCGTATAGGATTACTTCAGTAAAATAGTAGCCGACGATTTTAATGACAAGGGCAACGACAACTGCCAAGGAATAAACAATCACTTTCTTGCCGGGCATTTTTTCAGCCATCAATCCCGCTACATACCCCATTGCACCGACGATAACGAAAGTGAACGGTGCCCACAATGCCCAGCCGGAGATGATGTCGAACAAGCCCATACCGAAGGCTCCTGCTATTGCACCTGTTTTCCTTCCGTAGACGAAAGCGGCAATAAATAGAGGAATGTTGCCCATATGGATCAGGCCTCCATTACCCATAATTGGCAGCCTGATGTTAATGAACATGGTTGCCACGACAGTCAATGCAATAAATAGCGCATTAATGACTAAAACTTTTGTTTTAGTTGTTTCTTTGGTTGGAGTATATGCTGTATTCATTTGGAAACCTCTTTCTTTGTTCAGGACCTTTTCGTATGCCTCGAAACTTCCTTTTTACTTACTATCATACTCCTTAATGGTAACTTAATAAATACGTAATAATATACACTTGTACAGAATTTTGGGAATTTTGCTCTTCTCCCTTATGTTGTGTTCGCGAATCGATGCATTGATATAGGGAAACATAACGATATCTTATTTGGAAATCGATCATGGGGAGTTGGCAGAAGTGAGTAAGGTATCAAATATGTTCTGGATTTCTCTCGTTCTTGCGAGTGGATTTGTGATTTGGGGCGTGGTTGCTCCGGTTCCATTAGGTGAAGTAATGGATCAAACCAATTACCTTATATATTGCTAATCAGCCATACAGGTCTCTTCTCAGTTTACACAACTGGCGGGGGACCTTTTTATTGAGCTAATTTTATAAATTCTTTTGCCTTTCCGCTTATAGAAAAAAGTTCCCCTGCATTTCAATTTATTGCTTTATCTAAGATTCGAAGAGATTCAGCAGCAAAGGGACAAGTCATTATTTAAAGACTGTTTATCTAATACTGCAGCGGGTATCATCGTTTGTAAAACATCAAAAATATATTTGGGATTTCAGCTGTTGACAATAATCGTTTACGGTTGTAAACTGTAAGTACAAATCGATTACAATTGTAAACAAGAGAGGTGCTGGCTATGCAAAAGGAAGAAAATCTAGAGATTACCGATTCTGAATGGGAAGTAATGAGGGTTGTTTGGACGCGCAGGAAGGCGACCAGCAAAGAGATCATTGATGTGCTGCAGGATAAGAAAGACTGGAAGCCTGCGACTACGAAAACCTTCATTGGCCGCCTTGTCAAAAAAGGTGCCCTAAACACAGAGGCGTCTGGAAAAAAATTCATATACACTGCGGCTGTCAGTGAGGAGGAAAGCCTTAAATCACTGAAGGCTGGATTATTCAATCACATCTGCAATACGGCGGTAGGAAAAACAATCGCCGATCTCATTGCAGAAGCGACACTGAGCCATGACGATATTGCGATGCTTGAGAAAGTTTTACAGTCAAAGAAAAAGGAAGCAGTGGAGCTGATTGTCTGCAATTGTGTTCCCGGTCAGTGCCATTGCCAAGAAAATCATGATATGGAATGCCATTAAATCAAAGGAGTGTTTACTAATGGAAAAGATTATATTGAAGATAGATGGTATGACATGCGGACACTGTGTTGGAAAGGTTGAAAAATCCTTGAAATCGCTCCCTGGCGTAGAAGTAGCCAAGGTGGATTTAAAGAAGGGTACGGCAAAAGTGAAATATGATGATTCCAAACAAACAATAGATAAGATGAATGAGGCGGTCCGTGAAGCTGGTTATGAATCTGAATCCACATCCAAAAGGTGGCTGATTTAAGATGACTGAAAAAACATTGACGATTGAAGGCATGACCTGTGCATCATGTGCTCAGTCTGTTGAAAAGGCTGCGAAAAAGCTGCCAGGCATGAAGGAAGCAAGTGTAAACCTGGCGACTGAAAAATTAAAGGTTAATTTCGATGAAAATGCTCTGAAAATAAAAGATATCCAGGATGCTGTAGAGGGTGCGGGATACAAGGCGATCACAGATGTTGTAAAAAAGACCTTCATTATTAACGGGATGACCTGTTCATCCTGCGTCCAGTCGGTTGAGAAAGCGACAAGGAAACTGGGTGGAGTCATGGAATCAAATGTAAATATGGCAACAGAAAAAATGGTGATCCAATTCGATCCGACTTCTGTTACGGTGGCTGACATCAAGAATGCAGTTGCCGACGTCGGCTATGAAGCACAGGAGGATATTGGCGCTGAGATTTCTGCTGATGCAGACAGAGAGAAAAAGGAATTGCATATCAAGGAAATGTGGAGACGCTTCTGGATTTCAGGTGTATTTACAATCCCATTGCTGCTTGTATCAATGGGCCATATGCTCGGAATGCCGCTTCCAGAAGTGATTGACCCGATGCAAAATCCAGCTGCATTTGCAATTGTCCAGCTGATCCTGACAATTCCAGTGATGTATTTAGGGAAGCCATTTTTCACAGTCGGCTTCAAGACACTGATTAAGCGGCACCCTAACATGGATTCACTTGTTGCATTGGGAACAAGTGCCGCATTTCTCTATAGTCTGTTCGCGACAGTCATGATTGTCATTGGCGATGAAAGCTACGCGGGGAATCTATATTATGAATCGGCGGCGGTTATTTTAACGCTGATCACGCTGGGTAAATACTTCGAAGCCCTTTCTAAGGGTAAAACATCTGAAGCAATCAAGAAGCTGATGGGCCTTGCACCGAAGACAGCTACTGTTTTAAAAGATGGAGAAGAGGTGGAAGTCTCTGTCGATGAAGTCCGGGTTGGCGATATCGTTATCGTAAAACCAGGGGAAAAGATGCCTGTAGATGGGATTGTCGTCGAGGGAACGACTTCTGTAGATGAAGCGATGCTGACAGGAGAAAGCATCCCGGTCGAAAAAACGGTTGGCTCTAACATTATCGGTGCCAGCATCAATAAAACCGGGACAGTCCGTTATGAAGCAACAAAGGTCGGAAAGGATACAGCTCTTTCCCAAATCATTAAGCTGGTTGAAGATGCACAGGGATCAAAGGCGCCGATCGCGAAAATGGCGGATATCATTTCGGGGATTTTTGTTCCAATCGTCATAGTACTTGCAATTCTTACGGGTCTTGCCTGGTATTTCGGAGGGCAGACAGGTCTCTTCGCCTTTACAATCACGATTTCTATACTTGTCATTGCCTGCCCATGTGCGCTTGGGTTGGCCACTCCTACTGCGATCATGGTCGGAACAGGTAAAGGTGCCGAGAACGGCGTATTGATCAAGAGCGGCGCGGCACTAGAGACGGCCCACAAAGTTGATACTATCGTATTTGATAAAACCGGTACGATCACTGAAGGCAAGCCTGTTGTGACTGATATTGTCACGGTTAATGGCATCACAGAAGAGGAGCTTCTCACCCTTGCAGCGTCCGCTGAAAAGGGTTCCGAACACCCGCTGGGCGAAGCGATTGTAAGGGAGGCGCAAGTGAAAGGTCTCAGCCTGGCAAAAACAGTAGGCTTTAACGCAATTGTCGGCCACGGAATCGAGGTGACGATCGAAGGCCAGAATTTATTGCTCGGAAACCGCAAACTAATGGATGACCGAGGAATACAACTTGCAGATTTGGCACAGATCTCTGACCAACTTGCTAACGAAGGCAAAACTCCAATGTATATCGCAAAGGAAGGCAAAATTGCCGGAATCATCGCCGTTGCTGACACGGTAAAAGAAACAAGCCTCAAAGCTGTTGAAAAGCTTCATAAAATGGGAATTGAAGTCGCAATGATTACCGGCGACAACAAACGCACAGCTGAAGCAATCGCCAGACAAGTCGGAATCGACCGCGTTTTGAGCGAAGTTTTACCAGAAGACAAAGCAAATGAAGTCAAAAAGCTCCAGGATGAAGGCCAGAAGGTGGCAATGGTTGGAGACGGCATCAATGACGCACCTGCCCTTGCACAGGCTGACATCGGGATTGCCATTGGCTCCGGAACAGATGTTGCGATGGAGTCAGCAGATATAGTCCTGATGAGGAGCGATTTGATGGATGTACCGACTGCAATCGAATTAAGCAAAGCAACCATCCGCAACGTAAAACAAAACCTGTTCTGGGCATTTGCCTATAATGTCGTAGGAATCCCAATCGCAATGGGAATTTTGTACCTGTTCGGCGGACCATTGCTGAATCCAATGATTGCCGGTGCGGCCATGAGCCTAAGTTCGGTATCAGTATTGTTGAATGCATTGAGATTAAAAGGTTTCAAGCCTTCAAGAGTATAACGGAAAAATGAGGACCTGTCCCTTGAGGATAGGTCGCTTTTGTTTTCAGTATCTCTGGCTTTTTTATTAATCTCGAAGGTCTAAATATTTTATTTTTCCTTAGATAACATTTTGAAAGTTTATATTGTCCAAACCTAAGTACACGTGTTAATATCAGAATATTAAAAATAATATAAAAAATATTTACCGGAGGAGGAGTGGCTTTTCACTCACCAAAGACATTACATAACCATTTTCGTAAAGTTGGGGAGGATAAAAGATGAAGAAGAGTCTGGCAGTTATACTAAGCGGTGCGATGCTCCTGTTTGCTGCGTGCGGTGGCGGAGGCAGTAACCAGGCGAGTGGTGACAAGAAAGAGAAAACAGTCACAATAGGGATTACCCAGATTGTGGAACATCCGTCTCTTGATGCAGCGAGGGAAGGATTTATTGAAGCGCTTAAGGATGCAGGTTATGAGGAAGGAAAGAATCTGAAGTTTGATTACCAGAATGCCCAGGGTGATATGAACAATAATGCGTCTATTGCGCAAAAGTTCGTTTCGGATAAAAATGACCTTATTTTAGCGATAGCGACACCTAGTGCCCAGGCGGCGGTCCAGGCGACAAAGGATATTCCAGTTCTGTTCACTGCCATTACGGATCCTGTCGGTGCTGAACTGGTCCAATCCATGGAGAAGCCAGGAGGAAATGCTACGGGTACAACAGATACACATCCGGATGCCATTCAGAATACAATCGCTGCCATCAAAAAGTTCATCCCAAATGCCAAGAAGGTCGGGATTATTTATAACAATGGGGAATCCAACTCTGTCGTAAATGTGAAAAATGCAAAGGAAGCTTTGGAAGCAGAGGGACTCGAAGCGGTAGAGACTACTATTTCAGCCAGCTCTGAAGTGAAGCAGGCCGCTGAATCCCTGGTTGGCCGTGTAGATGTTCTCTATATCCCCAAGGATAACACTGTCGTAGCAGCGCTCGAATCTGTGATCACAGTTGCAAATGATAAAGATATTCCGATGTTCGTGGGTGAAGGAGATTCTGTAAAACGAGGAGCCTTCGCTTCCTATGGACTAGATTATCACGACCTTGGCTACACCACTGGTAAAATGGCAGTCGAAATCCTCAAGGGCAAAAAGCCTGGCGATATTCCGGTTGGCTATCCGGAAAACCTGGAATTGGTCATCAACAAAAAAGCCGCTGAAGAGGAAGGAATCACGCTGACTGAGGATATGATCAAAGATGCAAAAATTGTAAGAGAATAATAGGGTGGAGCCTGCAGGGTTTTTGCAGGCTCTTATTAATAAAAAAGAAAGTATAAATTTTACTTCGAGAAATGTTCAGCTCCAGCGCCTAGCCCCTCGAGACGTTACGGTCCTGCCAATGAAGTCAAAGAACGACTTCACTGTCAGGCCCTCCAACGCTTGTCGGGGCTGACCAAGGCGCTTTCGCATTTCTTGTTCAGCTGACCAGATGATACTATTTTCCTAATCTAAATAAACCGAAATACCCTTCTAAATAAAACCAAAACATAATACTTTTTAACGATGTGAAAAAAGGGGGTATGGGTTTGCGAAGGAGTAAGAGGATTATGTCATTATTGATGGTTTTATTGCTGATGGTGCCGGTTGCTGCAAAAGCTGGAGATTTAGGCGGGGGATCTTCCGGAACTCCTGGAACATGGTATGTTGGTTCTAACCCTTCATGGGTAGATCCAGCCAAGTCGCCGATCGTCTTCATTCATGGTTACAACAGTTCGGCCTCAGTCTGGTGGGACGGCAATGATATGTATGAGACCGCTCTGGCCAATGGATATCAAACAGCATTCATCGACCTTTATCCGGAAAAAGATATGTGGGAAAATGGGGCAATGCTGGCTGGAAAGCTAAGGCAAATTTATGAGTATTTCGGCTCCAAGAAGCTGGTCGTGGTTGGCCACAGCAAAGGCGGAGTCGATACCCAGACCGCGCTTGTCCATTACGGGGCGCACCAGTATGTATCGAATGTCATCACTCTTTCATCACCGCATCATGGCACACAGCTATCAGACCTAGCCCACAGCAGCTCTGCCTGGTGGCTGGCAGCCTTGCTTGGAAACAATAATGATGCGACACGTTCACTGCAGACAGGGAATATGAGATATGTCCGAAGCATTACGGATGGAAAGGCTGAGGCAAAATTGAACCGCTATTATACATTAGGCGGATACAAATGGGGTTCATTCGGCAGTGCTTTATATTGGGGAGGTCTGTATTTAAGCAGCTATGGTTCCAATGATGGCGTTGTCACGGTTTCCAGCTCCCGTTTGCCTGGCGGATCAATCATCCGGGAAGGGGCCTGGAACCATACGACCATTCGCGAAGGCTCATATACTTTTTCCATATTCAAACCATATACACTCTCAGAACAGCCGGCCATTTCAAATACATTCTCAGCTGCCGAGAGCATGGCAGAACCTGAGACAAATCGAATTGTCAAAGGCGGCAAAGCTGAGAAAGCGATCAGAGAAAGTTTCGTGATCGAGGAAGGCGCAGAAAGCTTCCAAATGGCATTCCTCAGTGAAAAGAAGATGGCTTCGCTCAAACTGAAGGGGCCGGATGGCCAGGAGTATAAGGCGGCAAAAGTCGAACAGGATGCCGGTGACTTCTTCGAAGGTGCATGGGTCCATACTTTTAAAATCGGAAATCCAGAGGCAGGGAATTGGAAAGTGACAGGGCCAGCCGCCTCATACCTGATGGTTGTCAGCATTGACAGTCCGCTTGATGCTGAACTGAAAAAGGAAGTAAGTCAAGGTGTGAAAGCTTCATATAAAACAAAGTGGATCAAATATGAGCATGATGGCAAAAAGAAGCTTAAGGAAGCAGGAAAAGGTTCGAAAGCTGGCAAAGTCCTCGACGGTGATCTTGCCGAGCCAGGTGTATACAACCTGACAACAGAAGTAACAGGAATAGACGCGAAAGCGAAGCCTTTCGAAAGAACCATTATTGAATCCATCTATGTCGATGAAAATGGAAAGACTCATAGATAAAGGAAGAGGCGGCTGGTGGAATCCAGCTGCTGCTTCTTATGAATGGCAGGTTTCACGGAGCTTCTTGTTCGAACACCATGCATAAGGGTACATTTATCCATAAAGTGTGCCCTTATGTAAGGAAAATCCGATGTAAAGGGGTGTATTTATCCCTGAAATGTGCCCATATGCAGCCCCGCTTCTAATATAGCCTGTTCTACCTAAAATCAAATTCTGCCACTAAGTCTTATTCACTAAATTATACATAAATGATGGAGTGGAAGGATTACCGTCCGATATAGAAGATAAGCAGAGTTTGAACACCAGGAGGAGAAAGTAATGCATGTTTTGGATTTGGTTGCGAGAATCAACAATTGTGTCGAAGAACTCGATTTTGCTGGCGCAAGGATGTATATGGAGGAGAACATCGAAATCCTGAATGAACATCGCAGCCGTTTAAAATCAAATGCGAGGGAATTGCTCGAATTTTTGACGAAAAGGATGGAAGATGGACAGCAGCCGCTTACGAGGAAAGAAATGGCGGTCATCAATACGGTGAACAGCTATGCTTCAAAGTTTGACTTGAGAGGCTTGAAGGTAATCATCAGGGACCACTCACTATTATTTTTACGGAATGATATTGAAGCCTACTTAAATACGGATGCGAAAATCATCCTTGAGGGCATGGGAGCGATACCAAAGGCAGCAAGTTAAAGAGAGTTCATATAAGTGTTGATGACGGCTTCTCGGGGATGAGGCCGTTATTTTTTTTTGATGAAACATTCCTGATAAATCTTCCGTCTATCACAAAGTGGAAATAATTTCACCCTGAACATTACAGGATTTTGGCAGAAAATAGCGAATATAGACTTATTAGAGTAAAAAAGTAATAGTTTAAATAGATAAATAGATTTTAAGGGGGAAGTTTCAGTGGGGAATCATATGAATCCAATAGTTGAAAGAATATTAGCGAATATTGATAAGGTGATGACGGGTAAGAGGAATGTGTCGGAGCTTAGCTTGATTGCATTGCTTGCCGGAGGACATGTGCTGCTAGAGGACGTACCCGGTGTCGGAAAGACGATGATGGTCCGTGCGCTCGCGAAGTCTGTCAGCGCCAAGTTCAGGAGGATCCAGTTCACACCAGACCTGCTGCCTTCCGATGTGACAGGGGTTTCGATATACAATCCAAAAGAGATGGAGTTTGAATTCAGGCCAGGCCCAATCATGGGAAATATCATTCTTGCTGATGAGATCAACAGGACATCTCCAAAGACACAGTCGGCTCTTTTGGAAGGAATGGAAGAGCATAGTGTGACGGTTGATGGTGTGACCCATATACTTGGCAAGCCGTTTTTCGTCATGGCGACACAGAATCCAATTGATTATGAGGGTACCTATCCATTGCCGGAGGCACAGCTTGACCGTTTTCTGTTAAAAATGAAGATGGGTTATCCTGCTCTGGAGGAGGAAATGGAAGTTTTGCATCGGGCGCAGCGGAATCTTCCGATCGAAAACCTGCAGCCTGTTGTAACGCTTGAAGATCTGCGTGACCTGCAACAGAGCATTAAAGAAGTAGTGGTAGATGATACGATCAAGCGATATATCGTAGAACTGGCTAGCCGGACTCGCGGTCATTCAAGTGTATATCTTGGTGTCAGCCCTCGTGGATCCATCGCCTTGATGAAGGCTGCCCAGGCATATGCATTTATTTACGGAAGGGATTATGTCATTCCCGATGATATTCAGTACCTTGCACCATATGTTTTCGCCCACAGGATCATTTTGAAATCAGAGGCCAGGTTCGAAGGGATCACAACCGAGGATGTTGTCAACAGAGTGTTGGCGAGAGTGCCTGTGCCGGTTCAAAGGCTCGTGAAGTAATATGAAAAAATATTTCCAAAAGTTCAAAGAAGTTTGGAAGCTCATCGTTTTACTATTGTTGATTTTGATTACCTTTTCTTATGCCATGTTCCAGGGCGGATTTGTCAGCTGGTTCCTGTTTTACAGCTTCTTGCCATTCGCTCTGTATGCATTAGGCCTCGCTTTTTATTCTATAAAAGATATCAAGGCGGAAAGGGTGTATACGAAACAGGAATTTAACGCTGGAGAGAAGTTCAAAGCCAGCATCGTACTTGAAAGGAAAAGGATATTCCCGCTGTTTTATGCGATTGGCGAAGAAGCAGTCGGGGATACACTTTCCGGTCACCGGGATTTGCAAAAGGCGAGGACTATGCTGTTTCCAAGATTCAACCGGGTATTCGGCTTTGATTACTCGATTGAAAACCTTCCTCGCGGTGAGCATACATTACAGGGCATCAAGTTTAAAACGGGGGATCCGCTCGGATTAATTGAAAAAGAAAAGCTGCTGCCGGTTGAAAACAAGATTCTGGTTTATCCTGCGTATCAGGATATGGTTTACAGGCCGGCCGCCCATCATTTTGACCAGGGGATGACGGCCTCGAAGGAGCGTGTCCAGCGTGATACGTCAATGGCTATTGGTGTCCGTGAATACCAGCCGGGAGACCGGTTCTCATGGATTAACTGGAAGGCGACTGCAAGGCGGAATGACATTATGACAAAGGAATTCGAACAGAGGCAATCGCATGATGTGACCGTTCTGATGGACTGTGCCCCTGAACCGCGCTTTGAAGTTGTCGTATCTTTCACTGCTTCAGTCATCAGGGCGATTTTACGAAAAGGCGCGCAGGTAGGCTTATTGACGCTAAGTGCTGAGCGAAAGGCATTTCCTGCCCGTGGCGGTGAAGGTCAGCAGCAACAGTTGCTCTACCATCTTGCTAAAATCCGGGATGAGTCCCCAGTCCCGTTTAACCGGGTCCTTGAGGCAGAGAGCTTTTTAGCGCAGCAGAACAATTCCATCATGCTGATAACCGCACAATTGACAAAAGAGTTGATTGAAAAAGCTGCCTTCTATAATCAACGGAACGGATCAGTCAGCATTTTCCTGGTCAAGAATCGTCAGGAATCCCTGGCGAATACGGAGAAAAATTTAAGAGCCTCGGCCAATGCAAGGGGAATCCATCTTGTTATGGTACATGACGGACAGTTCGCGGAAGCCTTCTCGGAGGTGAATAGAGGTTGAGGAACGATAATCCAAAAAAAGACATCACTTTCTTTTTGCTATATATTTTCAGCTTTTTGCTGCTGTGGGAGTGGCTTCGGCCATTGAAGGAACTGACAGATACCGGACACCTAAGTGTGTTTCTCGGTTTTGTGTTTGTTTCATTGATGATGTCCTACTTCAATATGCCGTTTCTTCCGTCATCTATCATAAAAATTATCATTATCCTATATTCCGTCCACTTTATGTATTATGAGGGAACTTTCTTCAGCCTGGAGTGGTTTGGCCAGTTGTTCAATGAGGTTGTCGCTAATTCAGGGATTATCATGAATGCAGAATGGACCGAAATTTCCAATGCGTTCAGGACGTTGCTGTTTTTCACCTTGCTTTGGCTGATGGCATACCTGATTCAATACTGGCTGATTAACAGGAAACAAATTTTCGTGTTTTTCTTCATGACTCTCGTTTATATTACGGTACTGGATACGTTTACTCCTTATGAAGCAGACCTGGCGATCGTCCGGACCGTGATTGCGGGTTTTGCTGTGATGGGGATTCTGGCGTATTACCGGATTGCAGATAAGGAAGAGATAAATAAGAACCTGAAAAGTGTGAAAAGGTGGATGGTACCGCTAGTCGCCATGATTGTCCTGAGCGTAGGGATTGGCTATGCAGCCCCGAAGGCTGACCCAATCTGGCCGGACCCTGTTCCGTTCATCACCTCATATAATGAGGATTCAGGTGAAGGAGGCGGAGGGGTTAAAAAAGTCGGTTACGGAACGGATGATTCCGCACTTGGCGGGCCGTTCATCGGAGACGATCGGGTCGTTTTTACTGCGGAAGCCGATGGTCGTCATTACTGGCGGATCGAGACCAAAGACGTCTATACAGGTAAAGGGTGGATTACAGACAAGGGGACTGCCGTGCCAGTGGAATTTTCACCTGAGCAGACCATCCCGATGCAGCCTTTTGAAGAAGAAGTCAAAACGGAACAGCGGACGAGCAAGGTTATCCCCAAGATTGGTTATCCTCACCTTGTCTATCCGTTGGGGGTGACACAAGTCAAGGCATCTGCGGGGCAATCCTCGCTCCAATTCAGCCTTGATCCGACAACCGAAAAAATTATGTCAATGGCGGATGGACAAGCGGGTTCGATTGGACCATACTCGCTTACTTTTGATCACCCGGTCTACAGTGTAGAAAAGCTTAAGGCAGCCGGACCTGAAGAGGTGGAAGCAGAGTTTGCCTTTCTCTCAAAATATACACAGGTACCTGAAGAGCTTCCGGAGCGGGTAGTTGAGCTTGCCGAGGAGATTACGAAAGACAAAGGGACGTGGCTGGAAAAAGCACAGGCGATTGAAAAGTACTTCCGGTCGAACGAATTTGTCTATGATCAATCGAATGTGGCAATCCCAGGTGAAGATCAGGATTATGTCGACCAATTCCTGTTTGAAACAAAGCGCGGCTACTGTGACAATTTCTCAACATCGATGGTTGTCATGATGCGCTCCGTCGGCATTCCAGCGCGATGGGTAAAGGGTTATACAGAAGGTGAATATATCGATACACTAGGGAATGGCCGCCGTCTTTATGAGGTTACCAATAACAATGCCCACTCATGGGTAGAGGGTTATTTCCCTGGTGTCGGCTGGGTGCCATTTGAGCCGACGCAAGGATTTTCAAATAACGTTCAATTTGAGTATGACAATAAAAATGGCTCACAAAACCAAACGGGCCAAGGAGAAGAGGAAGATACAACACCAGCAGCTCCGGTGAAGCCTGAACTGCCAGAGGAGCAGGCAATGGTCGGTAAGCCAGAGGCCTCTTTTTCAGAAGGCTTGAAAAATGCAGGAGCATTCCTGAAGGATAACCTGCAGAAGATTTTCCTCACATTACTCGTAGTTGCTGTGTTCGCCGCAATCTCATATAGATTGAGAGGGAAATGGCTCCCTATCGTGTATATCCTTCTTTATAAGTACAAAAAGCAAAACAAGTACTTGGAGAAAGCCTATATCGTCCTATTGAAAGAGCTAGGGAGATATGGCCTGAAGAGAGAGAAAGGCCAGACATTGCGCGACTTTGCCAACTATGTGGATTCATTCTTCTCTACAAACGAGATGCGCTGGCTCACGGAAAAATATGAAGAGTATCTTTACCGCGGCGATATGGATGAAGAAATGTGGCAGGATGCGAAAAAGTATTGGGAGTTCATGATCCGGAAAGTTAGTGCTTGACCGATAAATTATTATACTGATACAATGTTTGCAACTATATAGAATCAACCTTCATATATCCTCGATAATATGGTTCGAAAGTATCTACCAAATCACCGGAAATGATTTGACTATGAAGGCAGGCTTCTTTTTGTTCGTAACGGGCTGGAATCCTGCTTTCCTATTTTTTTTGGAGGCAGGATTCTGGCTTTTTTTATTCAAAAGGCTCTGTTAAACTTGACTGTTGATTTTCGTTCCAGGCGCTTCGCTTTCCGCGTGGAAGAATTAAGAAAAAGCCCTACTGCCGGCTTTTTCAAGATCAAATTCTTCCTTGCAGTCGGGGAGCCTCCTCGGCGCTTTAAGCGCCTGCGGGGTCTCCCCATGACTTTCTCATCCCGCAGGAGTCTTCGCGCCTTCCACTACAATCAACAGGAGTTGAAATGCAATATTTTGCTTTAACAGAGCCATGCAAAAAAAACGCGGCGACAAACCATACTATTTATATACCTTCTGCTTACGTAATATTCCGCGTTCCTATTTTTATAATGAGGTGACTTTATGAAAACCGAGCTGAAAGACCAGGAAAAGATTATTGTATTAGATTTTGGCAGCCAGTATAACCAGCTGATCACGAGAAGGATCAGGGAATTTGGCGTCTACAGCGAGCTTCATCCACATACGGTTACGGCAGCTGAAATCAAGGAGATGAATCCAAAAGGAATCATTTTCTCCGGAGGGCCGAACTCTGTCTATGATGAAGGGGCTTTCCGATGTGATGAAGAAATATTTGAGCTTGGTTTGCCAATTTTGGGCATCTGCTACGGAATGCAGCTGATGACGATGCATTTCGGCGGCAAGGTCGAGAAGGCAAAGAACCGTGAATACGGAAAGGCCTTGCTGACTCTGCATAACCAGAACAGACTGTTTGAAGGAACACCGGGCGAACAGATTGTCTGGATGAGCCATGGAGACCTCGTCACAATGTCACCGCCGGGATTTTCAGTGGATGGCGTCAATCCATCTTGCCCAATTGCAGCAATGAGTGACGAGAGCCGCAAGCTTTACGCAGTCCAATTCCATCCTGAGGTTCGCCATTCCATCTACGGAAATGAACTTTTGAAAAACTTCGTGTTCAAAGTATGCGAATGCGAGGGCAACTGGTCGATGGAAAACTTCATCGAAATCGAGATGGAGAAAATCCGCCAGCAGGTCGGTGACAAGAAAGTGCTTTGCGCGCTAAGCGGGGGTGTGGATTCCTCGGTAGTAGCGGTGCTGATCCACAAAGCGATTGGCGACCAGCTGACTTGTATCTTTGTTGATCACGGTTTATTGCGTAAAGATGAAGCAGAGGGAGTCATGAAGACTTTTGCTGATGGCTTCAACATGAATGTCATCAAAGTCGATGCGAAGGACCGTTTCCTCAGCAAGCTTGAGGGAGTTTCCGATCCGGAGCAGAAACGTAAGATCATTGGAAATGAGTTCATTTATGTGTTTGATGATGAGGCCGAAAAACTGAAAGGCATCGAGTTCCTTGCGCAGGGAACATTGTATACCGATATTATCGAAAGCGGTACGGCGACAGCACAGACGATCAAGTCCCACCATAATGTTGGCGGATTGCCTGAGGATATGCAGTTCAAATTGATCGAGCCTTTAAATACATTATTCAAGGATGAAGTGCGTGCCCTCGGAACAGAGCTTGGCCTACCGGATGAAATTGTCTGGCGCCAGCCATTCCCTGGACCAGGTCTCGGTATCCGTGTCCTTGGAGCCATTTCCGAAGAAAAGCTGGAGATTGTTCGTGAATCAGATGCCATCCTCCGCGATGAAATCAAGAAAGCCGGTCTTGACCGTGAAATCTGGCAATACTTTACCGTCCTGCCTGATATCCGCAGTGTTGGCGTTATGGGTGATGCGAGAACCTATGATTACACAATTGGAATCCGTGCGGTAACGTCGATTGATGGAATGACATCAGACTGGGCAAGGATTCCTTGGGATGTCCTTGAAATCATCTCGACAAGAATCGTCAATGAAGTGGCTCACGTGAACCGGGTCGTTTATGACATCACCAGCAAACCGCCTGCAACAATTGAATGGGAATAAAATCCGAACGATTTTAAAAACGAACATGAAAATGTTCGTTTTTTTATTGACTCAGGTCAAAAGCCCTGTTAGAATAAAACTGAACTTAAATAATTTGTCATAATTCGTCGTATAATCTTGGGGATATGGCCCAAAAGTTTCTACCGAGCTACCGTAAATGGCTTGACTACGAGGTATATAAATCATGGCTGGCGATCTATCAAACTAATACTCGATTGCTGCCATCATTTTTCCTATTACCTTCAGTCAACGCCCGGTATCCCGTGGCGTTTTCTTTTTGGCCTTATTTCCTGAATTCTATTCAGGGGGAAAGAAAAATGAAGAAGTATTTTGAATTTGAAAAGCTCGGCACAAACTATCGCCGCGAATTCATTGGCGGAATGACCACATTCCTCGCCATGGCCTACATCCTGGTTGTTAATCCTAATATACTCACACTGGCAGACATACCCGACCTTCCGGAAGCATTGAGGATGGATACAGGAGCTGTATTCGTAGCGACAGCACTTGCCGCAGCTGTTGGCTCCATCATCATGGGCCTGATCGGTAAGTACCCAATCGCCCTTGCTCCTGGAATGGGCTTGAACGCATTCTTTGCTTACACAGTCGTCCTAAGCCACGGAGCACCATGGCAGCATGCGCTTGCAGCAGTGTTCATCTCCAGTGTGTTCTTCCTGATCCTGACGATTTCAGGCTGGCGGGAAAAATTGATCAATGCCATCCCGGTTGAACTAAAGCACGCAGTCGGAGCCGGTATTGGATTGTTCATCACATTTATCGGATTGAAAAATGCGGGCATTATCATCGATAATCCAGCAACCCTAGTTGGTCTGGGCGATCTGACAAGTGCCAATACATTACTAGCGCTTTTTGGTTTATTGATTACAGTCATTATGCTGACAAGAGGGATTCATGGGGCAGTATTCTTCGGAATTATCCTAAGCGTCATTGTCGGAATGATTTTCAACCTTATTGAAACACCTGAAAAAGTAGTCGGAGCAGTACCAAGTGTTGCACCAACCTTTGGAGCAGTTTTCAGCGCTTTCGGCGATCCATCATTCTATACATCAACCATGCTCGGGATCATCCTGACATTCCTGTTCGTTGATTTCTTTGATAACGCCGGTACACTTGTGGCGGTTGCCAACCAGGCGGGTTTAATGAAGGATAACAAGCTTCCGCGCGCCGGCCGCGCATTGTTTGCAGATTCAATCGCTTCACTTGTTGGTTCCATTTTTGGAACATCGACAACGACATCTTATATTGAATCCTCTGCGGGTGTAGCATCAGGAGCAAGAAGCGGATTTGCTTCGCTTGTTACGGCTGGATTCTTCCTGTTATCACTATTCTTTTTCCCGCTGCTCTCAGTCGTTACTTCTGCTGTAACAGCGCCAGCATTGATTATTGTTGGAGTCCTGATGGTTTCTTCTCTTGGTAAAATCGAATGGGGCCGCTTTGAAATCGCGGTACCATCATTCCTGACTATGATTGCGATGCCATTGTCATCCAGCATTGCAACTGGAATCGCAGCAGGTTTCATCTTTTATCCAATCACGATGATTGTAAAAGGAAAGTCAAAAGAAGTACACCCGATTATGTATCTGTTCTTTGTGATTTTCGTTCTTTACTTTGTGTTTTTGACAGAATAGCAAGGAGGTCCAGCGGATGACGCTGGATCTTTTTTTGGCAAAAATTGAACAGGTCGTGTTAATTACTCCGGATTGACTTATAAATCTTCCTTTTATACGATATTCCCATAGAACAAGCTGAAACGGGGATCCGGCATGGACAATATCGAAGTAAAAAAAGGTTTAAATAATAATGTCTTGATTGCTGACCACCCAACATTAGGGGAAGTCATCCTGATCGGCAAGGGCATTGGCTTTAATCGAAAAAAAGGAGACAGGCTTGAAGAGGGGCAGGCAGAGAAAATGTTTGTCCTGAAGGATGAAAAGGAGCAGGCGAACTATATCAAGCTTTTGCCTTTTGTTGAGAATGATCTGCATGAGGCCATCATTTCTTCTATTGAATTAATCAAGAAAAGGACAGACAGCCAGCTGAACGAACACATCCACGTTGCCCTGACAGATCACTTAATGTTTGCGGTGAACAGGATCGCACAAGGCATGGAATTCAAAAACCCTTTTTTGGTGGAAACAAAAACACTGTATCCTACCGAATTTGAAATCGCGAAAGATGTTGTACAGCTGATTAAAGAGAAGTCAGGGATTGAACTTCCTGATGGGGAGATCGGATTTGTTGCTCTCCATATCCACAGTGCGGTAATGAACCGAAATTTGTCTGATGTTAATAAACACTCGCAACTTGTGACAAAACTGGTACAGATAATTGAAGAAAATCTCGATATAACCATCGATAAAGAAGGTATAGACTACACAAGGCTTATACGCCACATACGTTTTACGATCGAAAGGGTCAATAATGGTGAAACGGTAGAGGAGCCAGAAAAATTTGCAATCCTCTTGAAAGAAGAATATCCAGTGTGCTACAATCTTTCGTGGAAACTCATTAAAGTGATGCAACAGACCTTGAAAAAACAAGTATGCGATGCTGAAGCCGTGTATCTGACGATGCATTTGCAAAGGCTTCAGAAAAAAGTTAAATAAAGCAGTTATATCTTACGTGTTACTGATTCGATCAGGCATGAGTAAAGAATGTAATTGAAATGGAGTTTTATGGGTAATATATCCGTATGCTTCTTTCGAGACATCTTTCTCATGCCTTTTTTATTTGTTTTTTTACTGTTTGTAACCGCTTTAGGAGAAAAAATTTCAGGAGGTCTTCCTATGTTTAAGAAAGCTTTTGGTGTTCTTCAAAAAGTAGGTAAAGCGCTGATGCTTCCAGTTGCACTGCTGCCAGCAGCAGGTATTCTGCTAGCTCTTGGTGCCGCGCTTAGAAACCCTGCTTTATTGGAGCTTGCTCCGTTTTTAGATAACAGCGGCGTCGATATGGTGGCTGCTGTTATGCAAAATGCCGGGGACGTTGTCTTCGGAAATCTTCCGTTGTTGTTCGCGGTCGGTGTAGCTGTTGGTTTGGCTGGCGGTGAAGGTGTTGCCGGTCTGGCAGCAATCATCGGGTACCTGATCATGAACGTGACAATGGGTACTGTTCTTCAAATCACTCCAGAGGATGTGAACGGTCTTAACTACCAGAGCATCCTTGGTATTCCGACCCTGCAAACGGGTGTCTTCGGCGGTATCATCGTTGGTATTATTGCCGCAGCTCTTTACAATAAATTCTTTGAAATCGAGCTGCCATCTTATCTTGGATTCTTCGCTGGTAAGCGTTTCGTGCCGATCATCACAGCAGGAACAGCAATTTTGCTTGGCCTGGCCATGCTTGTCATCTGGCCTCCTATCCAAAATGGACTGAATGCATTCTCGCAAAACATGGTTCACGCAAACTTGACACTATCAGCATTTATCTTTGGTGTAGTTGAACGTTCATTGATTCCATTCGGATTGCACCACATTTTCTATTCACCATTCTGGTTTGAGTTTGGTTCTTATACGACTGAGGCAGGCAATGTAGTCCGTGGTGACCAGCGTATTTTCATGGCTCAGATTGCGGACAATGTTCAAAACCTGACTGCTGGTACATTTATGACTGGTAAATTCCCGTTCATGATGTTTGGCCTTCCGGCTGCAGCATTAGCGATTTACCATGAAGCACGTCCGGAAAGAAAAGTAGTAGTCGGCGGTTTGATGGTATCTGCTGCTTTGACTTCATTCCTGACAGGTATCACAGAACCTCTTGAGTTCTCATTCCTGTTCGTAGCTCCAGTACTATTCGGAGTTCACGCGATTTTCGCAGGTCTTTCATTCATGACGATGCATCTATTAGATGTAAAAATCGGTATGACTTTCTCTGGTGGTCTTATTGACTACATTCTGTTTGGACTGATCAATCCTCAGACAAATGCGTGGATTGTCATTCCGGTAGGTTTAGTGTTCGCGGTAATCTACTACTTTGGTTTCCGTTTCGCGATCCGCAAGTTTAACCTGATGACTCCTGGCCGTGAAGCGGTTGAAGAAGATCAGGAAGAAGGCGGTGCAAAAGGCCAAGCTAGCGACCTTCCATATGAAGTTCTTGACGCAATGGGCGGCAAAGAAAACATCGCCCACCTTGATGCGTGTATCACTCGACTACGTGTATCTGTAAATGACATTAACAATGTCGATAAAAATCGTCTGAAAAAGCTGGGTGCTGCCGGAGTACTTGAAGTCGGCAACAACATCCAGGCCATTTTCGGGCCGCGTTCAGAGACGATTAAGGGTCAGATGAGAGATATCATGAATGGTAAAAGGCCTCGTCCGGTTGAAACAAACCAGGCAACAGAGGTTGAGCAGCAAATTGAAGAAGTAAATCCGGAAGCGTTGCAGACGCATCATGATGCAGATTCTGCAGCAGAAGCATTCGTTTCTCCTATTAAAGGTGAAATCCTGCCAATCACAGAAGTCCCTGACCAGGTATTCTCAGGAAAGATGATGGGAGACGGATTTGCTATTGTTCCTGCTGAAGGTACAGTTGTATCACCAGTAGACGGAAAAATCGTCAACCTGTTCCCGACAAAGCATGCGATCGGAATCCTATCTGACTCTGGACGGGAAATCCTTATCCATGTGGGCATAGATACAGTGAACCTGAAGGGACAAGGATTTGAAACACTTGTATCTGAAAATGACGCTGTGAAAAAAGGGCAGCCATTGTTGAAGGTTGACCTTGATTACATCAAGAAAAACGCAACATCCATTATTACTCCAATCGTATTCACTAACCTTTCAGAAGGGGAAAGCATTGTCATCAACAAGAAAGGCAATGTGGATGTGAAGGACGAGAATATCATTACAATTTCTAAATAAGATTGAAACTAAACAGCCGGTCTCCTGAATGGAGGCCGGCTGTTTTTATATATAGAAGAAAAAGCAGCAGCAAAATATTTCCCAATTATTTCAAGGGTTATTCGTGTTGACTCTGGGCATGTCCGATGATAGTATATAGAAACAGTCGCAAACAGGTTAACAACATTTTGATGTTAAAAAAATAAATCAAAAAAGCTGTTGACTTTTAACGCTGTGATATGATAAATTATTAAAGTCGCTTCTGAGCGGCACGCACAACTTGCTCTTTGAAAACTAAACAAACAAGCGTCAACAAACAATAAATGATCATGTTTCTTCTATAAGAACATGAGCCAACGTTTTAACTTATGAGCTAACTCATAACTCTTTTTTGGAGAGTTTGAT
>NZ_JAGGQM010000014.1:0-96655 GCF_018613295.1 Bacillus sp. ISL-39 | reverse complement strand
GCAATGTATTGAGTGTGGAGAATCGATTGATGAACAGCATGAATGCTACGGAAATAAGTGTGATGGATGCATGGACCCTGGTAAACTATAAGAAAAGCGCAAGCGCCTTGTTCAGCCCGACAAGCGTTGCACGCCTATAACGCCACGTCCTGTGGCTGGCGGGTCTAGCACATCGTGTGTCTCGGAGGGCCTGACAGTGAAGTCGTTCCTTGACTTCATTGGCAGGAACGAAGCGTCTCGAGGAGTTAGGAGCCGCAGCTAGACAAGCGTCTCGAGGGGCTAGGCGCTGGAGCTGGATTAACACACCCACAGGTAGTTATCCACACAAAAATGCTTTTATAACTTCCTATACAATAAAAAAGGGGAAAGCACTTGGCTTTCCCTTAGACTACATCCTCATATACTGGTTCAGCATTTTGCAGTTTTTCTACTTTCTCTTCCGTTCCGTCTTCTGCATTGATATAAATCCTGAAGGTGTCATTGCCGAGAACTCCTGTGAATTCATAGCACAACACCTCTTCATTAATGTCGTTCAGGATAATTGCTTGCTTCTCATCCATCACTTTGAGATTTGGATTGACTTTCTTTTTTGCCTCCGCCATGTCAATGCCAACCTGTGGAATTTCCCTTGTTTTATGGGATTTCAAATAATCCTCCGCAGAGAAGCCGATGACATCTCCATTGTCCAGTGCGACCTTCATATTGATTGCATCGGGATAAATTCTTACGTCGTCCTGCGTACCGACAAAAGTAAATACACCGATATTATCATATTGGGCGCTTTCAAAGAGATCCAGGTTTTCGAAATTATGATCCTTTAAAAAGGCGATTGCCTTATTAGAAGCGTCATTGAGACTGAGTTTTTGATTCTTCACATCTCTGTCAAGCAAGAACCAGATTGGATAGCCACCTTTTTTGGTTATATCCATATTCGCTTCAAGCTTTGATTTTGGATTCTGGATCGAAACACTGAAAAATCCATAATCCGAGCCTTTGCCATTTTCCGTTACCTTCACGTTGCCGCCATTTCTGACCGGAGTATATTTCCTCGTAATCTGGATCGCTTTTTCCTTGGATATTTGCTCGCCAGGCAGCTTTTTAAAATTTTCATCTTTTTTCTGAAGATTGATCTGTGCTGGTCCGAAATCTGTTTCCGTATACCCTTCCACTGTTTTTTCGACAGTCTTGAACCCATCAATGATGGTATTGTCAGTCTGGCCCTTTTCTGTAGCAAGAGCGAGTTCAACATCCATCCATCGGAGATTATTTTCCAGGACCATATGCTGGACTTGCCTTAAATCCTGCTGGATTTCACCTGATTGTTCATATAAGGTCTTAAGTGTCGAATATTCTTTTTCTGTTAATGGTTCTTTATCCAGATCACGGATTGCTGCTTTATAACTGAAATTACCGATATTCGCCAGAAATTCTTCCGTCTTATTAAATGGTAAAAGTGTCAAAGGAAGCTGTCCTACATCATTATGAGCCTGCGAGGTGATTTTCCAAACCTCTGCCAACTGTGGTGATAATGAACTTCTTGAATTCATCGCTAGTGTTGTACCAATTTTATCGTTCAATAAATCAATTTGATATGTCAGGTCATGAAAGGCTCTTTGGTAATTATTTTCAGCATTAATCAGTACCGCTGTTTTTTCCCTGTGCTCCTGATAACCCCAATAGGCAGTTCCGGCAATACCAATGACGAGGACTGCAATGGCTATTCCTCTTAGCAATTCAACTCACCCCTATTTACAAAAAATGTGTTTTCCAATCTTTTTGATTTGCGGTCGTGACCAAATCCAGGCACTGGTGGCAGTATCAGGATTAAAATAGTACATGGCGTTTCCAGTAGGATCCCAGCCATTGATCGCATCAAGGACTGCTTTTTTTGCGGTTTCGTTTGGCGTAAGCCAGATTTGGCCATCAGCAACTGCTGTGAACGCCCTCGGTTCGAATATAACCCCCGAAACTGTATTCGGGAATGTAGCACTGTCCAACCTGTTCAAAATTACCGCCGCAACTGCTACCTGTCCGGTATAAGGTTCACCCCTGGCTTCTCCATAGACCGCATTAGCCATGAGCTGGATATCATTCTGCGAGAATCCATTTGGTGTATTTGTGGCAGCAGCCGGTTTTGGTGCGGATTGTGTTTGGGCACCTCCGCCCGTTTTGCCGCCGCCTTGTTTTTCGCCGCCCCAGGCAATTTTCGCATTTGGCGTCGCTTTCGCAAGCTTGAGTTTCGTCTTCCACCCTGCAACTCCATCAATCTCCAAACCAAATTCATATTGGAAATTTCTTAGTGCCCAATAGGTACCCCAGCCAAATACTCCGTCGATTTTACCGTTGTAAAAACCAATATGCTTTAGTCGTGACTGTAGTTCAATAACATCGTCACCTACCGCACCCTGCTGGAGCACCTGACTTGTAAACGCCTCAGCCCTTTGATCGATTTCACTTAATTGCACAAAAGACATGATCAAAGCCAAAGCGGCCATCACCTTCAAGATAGACCGATATTTCTTCATTGAATGCAACCCCCAAAGATGTGAACTTAAAAGATTACTCCTATTTTTTGTTAAGAGTTGACTTTTATTCCACAAAACAAAAAAACCCTCCATTTTTTAAGAATGAAGAGTCTTTCAGATTGGATATTGCTTTTCAATATGCTGCAGGGTCAATATTCGCGCCTTTTTCACTTTTCTTAGTCCCAGCCACCAAAGGAAAATCATGAATGGAACCATCAGAACCAGCCAGTCTTCCCTGGTCATAAGGATGAAATCATAAACACCATGCAGAAGGACTGGCACCATTAGTGAAAGTATGATCCACTTCTTTTGAACCCCGGGGGAAAACTTCGCCTTACCAATATAGTAACCCATTATCACTCCAAAAAGCGCATGGCTGGATACAGGCAGGAGCGCCCTCCCAATTGCATCCTGGAGGCCATTGGCAAGCAGGTAAAAGATATTTTCAGCTGATGCGAAACCCAGGGATACAGCCACACTGTATATAATTCCATCATAATGTTCATCAAAGGAAATATGCTGGAAAATTGTATAATAAAGTATAAACCACTTAAAGAATTCTTCTAAAAGACCAACCGTTCCGAACGCTTTGGTGAAGTCTCCCTGGAACAATCCCTCGACAGAAAGCACATATTGAATGAACATAAGCGGAAATACAAGCAATGCACCGAAAATAAACATTTTAAACACCAGTGATAGCGGCTCTGACTCATACTGGTCCTTTAAGTAAAAATAACTTAACAGCGCCAGACCCGGAGCTACCCCGGCAGTAACTATTCCCAGCATATGCTGTCCTCTTTTCAATTTGTTTTTTTAATCGTATCATGTAATTAGAAGAAAGAAAATGGATTATTATTCTTTCTTAATGGTCTTTCGGAGGTAATAGTTTTGAAGAAGAATATTTTATTGATTCATACTGGCGGTACCATTTCCATGAGCGAGGATACAAACGGAGCGGTCAAACCAGGGGCGAATAACCCTCTGACACAGGGAACTGAGCATTTATCCAATCTTGCTGAACTTGTTGTAGAAGAGCCCTTCAATTTGCCATCTCCACACATTACACCAAAAGAGATGATGGAGTTAAAGTATATCCTTGAGGATTATAATAAAAAAGGCTACATCGATGGAGCAGTCATTACCCATGGAACAGATACACTGGAGGAGACAGCATATTTTCTCGATCTCACTTGCCAGGCAAGCTTCCCGGTCGTCGTTACTGGTGCAATGAGATCCAGCAATGAAATCGGCTCTGACGGCCTGTATAATTTAATATCGTCAATAAGAGTGGCTTTAAGCCCGGAAGCAAAGGGAAAAGGGGTACTTGTCGTCCTTAATGACGAAATTCACACGGCTGTCAACGTGACCAAGACACATACAAGCAACATCTCAACCTTTCAGAGCCCGCAATATGGCCCAATCGGGATAGTGACAAAAAGGGGGGTTCTTTTCCACCACACTCCTACGAAACACGAAAACTATCCGGTGGCGGATATCAGCAAAAAAGTTTCCCTGATTAAAGCACACGCAGGAATGGACTCTTCTTTACTGCAAGCCATACTGGCCTTAAACGTAGATGGAGTCGTGATCGAAGCACTTGGACAAGGCAATCTTCCGCCCACAGCACTTGAGGGTGTAAAAGATTTTCTCAAACACAATATTCCGGTTGTCATTGTTTCCAGAAGCTTTGCCGGCATAGTCCAGGATGTTTATGGATATGAAGGCGGCGGCAAGCACCTGAAGGAATTGGGCGTCATTTTTTCAAACGGTTTGAACGGTCAGAAAGCAAGGATTAAACTGCTGGTTGCCCTTGCTATAACGGATCAGATGAATGAAATTAATGAGATGTTCATGTTCTAAAATTGACGTGCTATATGAAAAAGCGGTGTCCTGAATTCAATCAGACACTGCTTTTTTATTCTTCACTCTAGAATTTTATCGGTTGCAATCCTAATTTGGATAAGTAAACGGAAGGTTCAGGTGCTACTGAAGTCAATAGGTGACCTATGAATCCACTTTTCGGAATATAAGGTCACCAATCAAGCCGATTGGTGATCCATAAATCCATTTTCTGGATTTTCCGGAAAAACCAGGCACCAATGAAGTAGATTGGTGATCTATAAATCCATTTTCTAGAAAAACAGGTCACCAATCAAGCCTATTGGTGACCCGAAAATCCAGTTTCCGGAAAAACAGGTCACCAATCAAGCCTATTGGTGATCCGAAAATCCATTTTCCGGAAAAACCAGGCACCAATGAAGTAGATTGGTGATCTATAAATCCATTTTCTAGAAAAACAGGGCACCAATCAAGCCTATTGGTGACCCGAAAATCCATTTTCTGGAAAATTAGGTCACCTATCAAGCCTATTGGTGACCTAAAAACATTCTCATCTGAAAATATAAAAGGGGATATCACCCGCCCTCTATTCATTCTTGGTTCTGCTTGATATCGCTTCTGCAATCTGTCCGCCATGGAAGCGTCCATTTTCGATGAATATTTCGTTCGCATTGTTCCCGGCAGCAATTACTCCTGCAATAAAAATGCCTTGAACGTTTGTTTCCATTGTTTCCGGATCAAAATACGGCCGACCTGTATCTGCCTCAATTTTCACACCCATTTTCTCAAGGAAGGCATGATCCGGACGGTATCCAGTCATTGCAAAAACATGATCATTCTTTATTTTCACCTTTTCCCCTTCATGCTCATATACCACAAAGTCTTTTTCGATTTCTCTTACTTCTGCATTAAATACCATCTCTACAGAACCTGCCCTGACAAGCGCTTCGAATTCAGGCAGTACCCACGGTTTGATGCTTGGTGAATATTCTGCTCCCCGGTACAATACGGTTACTCGCGCCCCTGCCTTCTCCAGCTCAATCGCAGCATCCACACTGGAGTTTTTCCCGCCTATGACGACGACGTCCATATCGAAGAAAGGATGGGCTTCCTTAAAATAATGGGAAACCTTTGATAACTCTTCGCCCGGTATTCCCAGGAGGTTTGGGTGATCATAGTAACCAGTCGCTATGACGATGTTATTAGCAGTGTATTGCTGTTTATCCGTGGAAACCTTGAAAACATTATCGCCCTGTTTCTCAACATCCGTTACCTTTTCATATTTATTAATCCTCAGCCTTTCCCGCTTGACAACTTCGCGGTAATAAACCAATGCCTGATTCCGTTTTGGTTTAAGGTTCTCGGTTATGAAGGGCACATCGCCAATTGCAAGCTTTTCACTGCTGCTGAAGAAGGTCTGGTGGGTCGGATAATTATAAATCGCATTTACGATATTTCCTTTTTCAATGATGAGCGGATTCGCTCCCTTTTTCTTTAAGGCTATAGCCGCAGCAAGCCCGCAGGGACCGCCCCCGATAATGATGACATCTTCGTTTATCATGTATTGTAAACACTCCTTATCGATCGATCTAAAATAAGGCTCTGTTAAACTCGGCTGTTGATTTTCGTTCCAGGCGCTTCGCTTTCCGCGGGGAAGAATAATGAAAAAGCCCAGAGGCCGGCTTTTTCAAAAACCAATTCTTCCTTGCAGTCGGGAGCCTCCTCGGCGCTTGATGCGCCTACGGGGTCTCCCCATGACTTGTTCATCCCGCAGGACATTGATTGAGTTTCCTCGAATTTGCCCACGCACGATGAAAATGCGTTAGCATTTTCGGAGGAGTCTTCGCGCCTTCCACTACAATCAACAGGGCTTTAAAACAACATCGGGCTTTAACAGAGCCAAAAATAAAAAAATCTCCTATCAATAAATGATAGGAGATTTCATCTTAAGATTCAATGAAGAACCCTTTGGTAAGATTATATCCAGCCTCTGAAGCGGCTAGCTTCAGCCATTTTGCGGACACCGACCATATAAGCAGCAAGACGCATGTCTACTCTGCGTGTCTGGGCTGTATCATAGATGCTGTCAAAGGATTTCACCATAACCTTTTCAAGCTTCTCTTCCACTTCTTCTTCTGTCCAATAATAACCCTGGTTATTTTGGACCCATTCAAAGTAAGAAACCGTTACGCCGCCTGCAGAAGCGAGTACATCCGGAACAAGCAGGATGCCGCGTTCTGTAAGGATTTCTGTTGCTTCCAGCGTTGTTGGCCCGTTTGCAGCCTCAACTACGATACTAGCCCTGATATTATGGGCATTTTCTTCGGTAATCTGATTTTCTATCGCAGCTGGAACAAGGATATCACAATCAAGTTCCAGCAATTCTTTATTTGTAATTGTATTATTGAATAATTTGGTTACTGTACCGAAACTGTCTCGACGGTCAAGCAAGTAGTCGACATCAAGTCCTTCCGGATCATGGAGCCCGCCGTAAGCATCTGATATACCGATGATTTTCGCTCCAGCATCGTGCATGAACTTTGCTAAGTAGCTTCCGGCATTACCGAATCCCTGGACGACAACTCTTGCGCCTTCAAGTTCAATTCCCTTTTTCTTCGCAGCTTCGCGGATACAAATCGTAACCCCTTTTGCAGTTGCTGATTCACGACCATGTGAACCACCGAGTACCAGCGGCTTGCCTGTAATGAATCCCGGAGAGTTAAATTCATCTATACGGCTGTATTCATCCATCATCCAAGCCATAATCTGAGAGTTTGTGAAAACATCAGGTGCCGGGATATCTTTTGTAGGACCTACGATCTGACTGATCGCGCGTACATATCCCCGGCTCAATCTTTCAAGTTCCCTGAATGACATGTCGCGAGGATCACAGACGATCCCGCCTTTACCGCCGCCGTACGGAAGATCGACGATACCACATTTCAAGCTCATCCAGATTGATAAGGCTTTTACCTCTTTCTCTGATACGTTTGGATGGAAACGTATTCCTCCCTTTGTTGGACCCACTGCATCATTGTGCTGCGCCCGGTAGCCAGTAAAGACTTTAACAGATCCGTCATCCATTCTGACAGGGATTTTCACTGTCATCATCCTGAGCGGCTCCTTTAAAAGCTCAAAAACCTCATCTGGGTATCCGAGTTTTTCCAAAGCCTTGTGAATAACAGTTTGTGTAGATCGTAAGACGTCATGTTTGTCTTCTTTATTTGGATTTTCATTACCGTTTGCGGCTACCATTGATAAACCTCCTAAATCACTTTTGCGGATGTTGTCTGCTTTCATGGATTAGTATACACCTTTGGTTATTTTATGCAAGAAGAAAAAAACAGTTTTCCGCATTTTTTGATTATTGAATGAAAACGCTACCATTCAAGCCCTTATTGTTATTGGCTTAATAATAAATTGACTGAATAGTAAGACATTACCTGGCGATCATACAGTATTTTAAGAGTCATTTTGGGAAGGAAACAACCCGAAAATTCCTCTGAAATTCCCTCGTTGGCAATCAGACAAGTTTGCTGAGGGAATTGATCAAAAGACCACCTCTTGAACCATTGTTTTCCATAAAAAAAGCCGAAACCCCTCCATTATTTCATAAAATAATGGACAAGGCTTTCGACTGCACGTTCTTCCATAATCTCGTTCCCATACTCGAGCAGTCTGTGGATGCTCAATATTGATGGAACTCCATATTCTGCCATGATCGAAACCGTCTTATCGGCCTCATCTGGCAATATTCCGTTCATAAGCAAATAATAATGAACATTCATGAAATGCAGGCTTCCTCCAATAATACCGGCGTCCAAGAGTCTTTTCGCCAGCTGGATCACGTCCTCGATATTCTCGAACTCAAACAATATGTCTTCGCTTCCTTCGAGCGTGACTTGCATTTCTATAATCCCATCATCGAACTGCTCCTCATCTTCATCCTGTTCGATCATAGTGACAATCATGACCATCCCCTGGGCATGCAATGAAAAAATTTCCACTGCAACTGAACCGATGATATCCAAATCGAATTCCTCGCTGGCTTCCTCAAGCATATCATGAAAAAGCTGATGCCACTTCAACGAATCTTTCCATATATCTTCTTTGGTCAATCCCCGGTCGGATAAGTCATCTATCGTAAGGAATATCTTAATCTTATTGTTGGTTAATCGTTCCAAGCGCATATTCATGCCCCCTGCCATCGACAAAGCTCTTATTGTAGTTTATGAAAATATCGCAGGTTGGTGAGTTATTTAAATTGATCAATGCGCTTTTTTAACCACATTTCCCATTCCGCTCTTGTCATTCCTACAATGTACTCCCGATATTCTTCTTGCTGCTCAAACGGCATGGAATCAAATGCTATTCCACCGAGCCCAATAATAAGGTCCGGATTAATCTTTTTCATTTCTTCGGCAAGCTTTATGGTTGCATTTCTATTTTCAACGAGAGTGCAGGAGAAGAAGAGAAATTTGGGTTTAATCTTTTCCACAACTACCTCTAGATCATTCTCGGCAATGCTTGTGCCTAGGAAGATCACTTCAAAGCCTTTTCGCCTTAGGTAAAGCGTATAGATTAACAAGCCGAGTTCATGTTTTTCACCGGGCCCGCAAACTGCAATTGACTTTGGAAGGAATGAGCTATGCGGAAAAGAATTTGATATTCCTTCTATTCGCGAACGTATAAATGACGAAGCAAAATGCTCATGTGCAGTCGTTATACTACCCTCTTCCCATAAATCACCCACTTTAATCAAAATGGGACCCAATAAATCGATAACAGTTTTATCAATTGTAAATAGACTAAAAGCCTCGTTGATTAATTCATGAGCTTTAGAACCGTTGAACTCCAGAAGTGCAGCCAATAGCTTGTCTCTAATTTCATCGACCCTGTCCCTTTTTGGCAGTTCAGCCTTCTCCAAAGAAATAGAAGAAGAGTTCTCAAGCAAAGTTACAGCCTGGCTGATCGTAAAGCCCTGATTAATTTTTGTAATCAACCACCGTAATATTTCAACATGTTCCTCGGTATATAATCGGTGACCGGATTCATTTCTTACAGGGGCAATCATCTGATATCTTCTTTCCCAGGCCCTTAGGGTGCCAGGCTGGATACCAAGCATTTGGGATACTGCCTTAATATTGTATTTACCTCCGCCATTCCCCATGCTAAAACCTCCATCATTACCTGTATTACCGATTATATCCATGTTGAAGCTTTGCTGTAAAACTTCAATCTGCTTTTTAGGAATCTGAAACCAATGTAATGAGATGTGTCTCAGCCTTTGCCCCCAGTCTTAAAGGGACTCCTGTGGTTCCATAACCATTGCTGGTCAACACTGTGGCGCCATTTTTCTTTTTGATCCCGCCTAATTCATAAGGACCAAAACCGAATATCCTGATTTGTCCACCGTGAGTATGTCCGCTTAATACCAGGCGGATACCGTATTCTGGCTTGAGACTGTTAGCGATGGCAGGGTTATGGCTGATCAGGATCCTGAATCCTTCTTCCTCAGCATCACGGACAGCGAGATCCAGTCTGCTTTTACCAAGACTTAAGTCATCAATACCTAATACCTGCATGACGTCCCCAGTTTTTGATTCAAATTTAACTGCGGTATTGTCGAGTACTTTAACACCCAGGTGGTACAAAAGAGAGTCAAGTTCATGGGAATTGAATTCATAATCGTTGTTTCCCCAGACGAAAAAAACTGGAGCAATCATTTTCAATTTTTCAATATTGGCAGAAACCCTCTCCAAGGGAACACCTTTTTCAGCAAGGTCACCACCAATAATCACAAGGTCGGCCTTTCCCTTTACCGCATTGATAATCGAATCTTGTATGATCCGCTTATGGATATCGGAAATAAAAAAGATTTTGACTGACCCGAAGCTTTCCGGAAATCCTTTCAATCTGATTTCCTGCTCAAGCACTCTGTCAGCAAAGGCCTGTCGATACATATATAGTAAAAGGAAGCTGCCAATCAGCAGCATTCCAAGGATGAAAATAATAATCTCCATTTTTGCCTCCCGCAATACTTTATCTAGCTTTCATTTCCGTCCTCTGGTGAGCTAAAAGACATCATACCATAAAGCAAACAGAAAACGAAAAAAATTGCCGTCTGCCAGACACCCAGGGGCAATAGCAATAAGAATGAGGTTAGACAGGTTATTGATAAAATAATATCCGCCCCAAAACCCTTTTTACCCTTGCTGGCACTAATGACACCAACTCCTCCGTCCCTGATCAGGCCCCCGAATGCATACATGCCGAATACAAGAGCCACCGCCCCGGCAAGAAACTGAAAAGGGTTTAAAATAAACTCTCCCAGAAACTCCTCCGATTGTACGGGAAAGATTGCTGACAGCGAAATAATAAAAAGGTAACCACAAAGCAGTCCAATGACCAGCCTGAAAACTTTCCAAAGCATACAAAAACCTCCCATACACAATGTATGAAAGGCCCTTGTCTTTATTTCCGTATAGAAAAATCAAACTTCATGGATATCAAGGATCCGGAATCCAGACTCTTCCAGCTTCTTAACAAACTTGTCAATGTTGTCTTTCTTTTCGACCTTCATGACAATCCTGCGGACAAGCTTATCTGTTTCATCAAAAGTAACCAGTGAGATGATATGCTCATGAAACTGGTGGGCGATATCAGCCAATCGTGCGATACGTCCTTCTGTTTCAACAGAAGTAAACGCAATCCTGACACCCTCCCTATGTACTCCAAAAGCACTCTGGAACTGGTCCAGGGCATCAGAGCGAGTTACGGCTCCCTGGAATTTCCCCTTTTCATCGACTACGGCCATCAGCGGGATATCCTTCAATTTCACCAAAGTACTTTCGAAGATTTCAATGCCATGAAGGATTTGTTCCTGAAGGCAAAGTACATCACGAGCAACTTTGTTTTGGAGGAATTCATCCTTCTCTCCCCCTGTCTTGAAGTACTCCTGGTAGATGCCATATCTTGTGACCACACCTGCATATTGATCGCCGTCCAGTACGGGTACGCCATCAATTTCATTTCCATCCAGCTTATCAAGAACGCTTTGCAATGTTTCATCCAATTGTGCGGTTATACATTTATACTTCGGTATCATGATACTTTTAACAAACATTCCACTCACCTCAAATTTTTAAGTACAGCCCTGTCTTATATATTTCTGCATTTCTGCCAAAATCCCTTCTTATATAGATAAATTTAACATGAAATAAAATTTTGCTCATAAAATGAAATGAAGTTTATATAGAGGAGGGCTTAGCTTGTCAACATACAGAAGAGTTTGGTATCCGTACTCCAGTCCCTTCGACCCTTGTCCGCCGATCAAGGCGAAAACGTATTCCACACCGCCTAATTTGTTCCTAGGCTTCCAGCCGGCCAATCTAGAACAGTTCACGCCAATGCAGGCATTAAGAACTGGAACGCTGTGGAAGGTTTTCTATGATCCTTGGTATTCACCTTATGAAGCTCCAAGGGAGGATGATCATACATGAAACAATTACCCAAGGAATTTTATGCAGCCATGGAAGAACTCCAGGCAGTAGATTTTGTTCTTGTTGAACTCACCTTGTACCTGGACACCCACCCGGAGGATTATGAAGCCATCACTCAGTTCAACCAGTTCGCAAAAGAAAGACGCCGATTGAAGAAAGTCGTTGAAAGCATGTATGGACCTCTCCAGCAATTCGGCAACAGCTATTCAGGATATCCGTGGAACTGGGATGACGGTCCTTGGCCATGGCAAATCTAAATTCCAATTAGGAGGGGGTAAGGAAATGTGGCTTTATGAAAAGAAGTTGCAATATCCCGTAAAAGTAAGCACTTGCAACCCTATGCTGGCAAAATTTTTGATTGAACAATATGGCGGGGCAGATGGCGAACTCGCTGCTGCATTACGATACTTAAATCAGCGTTACACCATTCCTGATAAGGTAATCGGGCTTTTAACTGATATTGGCACCGAAGAATTCGCCCATTTGGAAATGATAGCGACAATGGTCTATAAATTAACGAAGGATGCCACGCCGGATCAGATGAAGGCCGCCGGATTAGACGGTCATTATGCAAACCATGACAAGGCCTTATTTTACCATAATGCCGCAGGTGTGCCATGGACCGCAACCTATATTCAGGCAAAGGGCGACCCAATCGCTGATTTGTATGAAGACATTGCGGCTGAAGAAAAGGCGAGAGCAACTTACCAGTGGATCATTAACATGAGTGATGACCCTGATCTTAACGACGGATTAAGATTCCTCCGCGAACGCGAAATCATCCACTCCCAGCGCTTCCGTGAGGCAGTGGAGATTCTAAAGGATGAACAAGGAAAAAAGAGGATATTTTAATATGGCTTATTTCTTAAACTTTGTTGCTTTTAACTACAAATTAGGATTGATTAGGCTAATTTTCTTCGCAAAGTTGACTCTTTTTATGAGAAAAGAGCATGCAAATTTAATACCGGCCTGCAAAATGGCCTTATATTACGTTAAAATCGGCTTTAGGATTTTAACAACCATCTTTACGAAAACAGCCTTTAAAATAAATAGAAGCGTCCCCTTTGGATGCTTCTATTTATTTTCATGAAACAGATTGATATCAAACTTCTTCTTCATCATGTCAAATACAATATGGCGATTTTTCCATTCTTCTTCTTTTTTCCATAAATCCTTGCTTCTGTCCACAATTTCACACCTTAGTGCCTGGTATTCTTTCTCTGCCTTTTCACGCTTCTCTTTTAACAGAATCATCAATCCATAAGTCCCTACCGTTAAAATAAGGAAATATAAATTCGCAGAATTCTGGACATACACTGAGAACATCTCAGCGAAAGAATACGAATAAGGCTGCAGCACCGTTACATAGAGATAATAGAAGTAGATTGAAATTAATCCTATCGTCACCCATACTGACAAAAGATGTCTGGATTTAAACCGGTCAAACTTTCGCTTTCGCTCAATTAAATTCTGCAACATCCTTTTGGTCGCAGGGTCCGTACGATTATCAAGGTTCTCGATTTCCTGTTCCATGGCAAGCCCTCCCCTTTATATCATTTTTATGAGCTTGTCCATGGAGTTATGATATTGCCGAACAAAAAAGAAAGGGCTCTTTTCTCAAACTTTGTTGAATAATTAAAAAAAGCCAGGAGTTTTTCACTCCGGCTAATTTTTAATCGGTATCTTCAATACTTGTCCTGCTTGAATCTCATTCCCCTGAATGTTGTTCGCTTTTTTGATGATTGGAATTCCATCCTGGGATTTATAGTAGGTCATTGCTACTCTGAACAATGTTTCATTTGGTTTTACAGTATGATAGATGACCTTTTCACTGCTTGCTGGTACTTCTTTTTCTGCCGCTGCGGTATCTTCTTCAACTGCAGGTTTGTTCGCGGGCTCCGCGGAGGCTGGAGCGGTTATTTTTTCGCTATCTTTTTCTTCATCTGCTTCTTCCGCAGTATTTTTGTCCCCGCTGCTTGATGGAGCAGGTCCAGCTGTCACAACATCGTTTCCATCTGGATCGGCAATTTCTTCATAGGATGGTGCTTCCTGATCTGTATCTTCCTGATTCTTACTGCTTCGTTCATCCTGGCCTTCAACATTGATCATCTCCACCCCTGCACGTTCCTGCGACTTATTCAAAGGCGTTTTCACACCATCCAGATAAGAGATAATGCTGAAAAAAGAAATAGGCAGCAGGATGAAAAACAGAGCCATCAGCCTGATGACCGGATATTTTACTTTAACTTTAGTTTTTTTCTGTTTTTGTCTGTGCATCTCACTTCTTGGCGGAAGGGATTCCTTTTTTTCAGTAGTATGGTCAGTTTTGCGCTCCACTCTTTTTCTCAGCCGCTCAGCCTGGTCCCTTATAGGTTTTTCCTTATTCACTGCCTGTACCCCCAATTGTTGCTTGAGTCCTGAATTTAATGATTAAACCTAAGATAAAATCAATGAAAAAATGCATCACGATCGTGACAACAAGATTATTTGTCACCATATAAATGTATCCAATCAAGAAACTCAATAAAATAATATTAGTAAACAAAAACCAATTGAACAGATAGCGATAATGGACGACTGCGAAAATTATGCTCGATATGATTAACCCGGTATTTGTCTGAATGACTCCTCTGAAAAGAATTTCCTCACTAATTGCTACCATAGCTGCAATCAGCATAATCTGGACTACACTCCTTTTCCTGAATATCCTTTCGTTCAAGCCTCCATCGTCATAGTAGGACTTCGGCAGATATTTCATGAAGATGAAGTCCATAACAACGACTGCAGCTCCCGCAGTGAGACCGACAAACAAAATATTCCAGTCACTCCAAATAAATAATTCTTGGAACTCATTGAAGCTATCAAACATTATCATACCTAATATTGCCGATATCGTTAATAGTAATATTTGCGTAGCGATTAAGTGGAACAGCAGTTCTTTTTCAGTCAGCCTTGCCACGGTTTCCTTATATTGATCCTTCATTACATCCGCTCTCTCATCAATAGAATTGAAGCCAATTCCTGCTTCCAGTCCAACGCAGCTTCGCATTGTCCACTGGGTGGTTCGGTTTCTTCAAAATGATCTATATTTATACCACAATTACTGCAGCAATTCCGGGGCCGTTCCTGGATTTCTTCGCCGAACATACCCAAAATAAAAGTCCTCTTGCATTCCTTTGTATGAATCCATTCAAGCATCTTCTTAATTTGCATATTTTTTACCTGCAGACGATTTTCGATTAATTGCCCGAGGCTCCTTTTATCCCTGTTATACTCTATCGTTTCAATACCAGAGAGGTAATCCTCGACAATCCTCCATTGGATCTCGGTGAAGCCGCATATCATTGAGAGCTCTTCAGCACGTTCGGAAAGATTATGATAATGGATCTGGTTATCAATTATAAAGGCAAACAGCCTTTCAATCTGGTATTGATCAGGGAGCTCACCTTCAGCGAGCTGGTACGCCAGCTGTTCGTCTCCTGGGGTATAAATCAGGATGGCAATTGAATCGCGGCCATCCCTTGCCGCCCTCCCTATTTCCTGGAGGTACGATTCGATCTGCATGGGCATATGGAAATGAATCACGTAACGGACATTTTCTTTATTAATCCCCATCCCAAAAGCGCTTGTAGCACAAACCACATCAAGCTGGCCATTGATGAATTGCTGCTGGATAAGGACCCGGCTTTCCGGATCCAGGCCCCCATGATAGGCCATGGCATTCATGATCCCTTTTTCCCTCATATGCGCCGCTGTTTGCTCAGCGACTTTCTTGCTTGAAAAATAAATGATCCCGGGTCCTTTTAAAAATTTCACCAGCTCGATTGTCCGGTCCAGCTTATCCTGGAAGGCAGAGGCGGATTCCAAAGCAAGAGAAATAGCGGGCCTGTCCACAGAATAAACCACTTCATTCCATTCTCCTAAATGGAGCTTTTCAGCAATATCCCTTCGGACTTCCTCTGAGGCCGTGGCTGTCAGCGCAAGCGTCAAAGGGTTTCCAAGCTTCTCCCTGAACTCTCCAAGCTTGAGATAGTCCGGCCTAAAATCATATCCCCATTGAGAAATACAATGGGCCTCATCTACGACGAACAGTGAGACAGACAGTTTTTTTATCCGGTTCAATACAGAATCAATTCCAAGCATTTCTGGAGAAATGAAGATAAACCGAAACCATTCGAGTTCTTCCATCGCTTTGGCTTTTTGCTGTGGGGACAAAAAGGAATTCAAGGCAATAACTCTTTTTTCGCCCATCGCCATCATTTGCTCTACCTGATCCTGCATAAGTGACAGCAGCGGTGAAATAATCAAGACTGGCCCGTCCACCAGATAACCCGGAAGCTGATAGCACAGGGACTTACCCGTTCCAGTTGGCAGCATGGAAATCGTATGTTTTTTCCCTACAACGGATTGGATCGTTTCTTCCTGCCCTGGACGAAAATCCTCGAACCCAAAATACCTTTTTAAATAGTTTTTTAATTCCATTCCATATCACCATATTTAGCCAGAACAAGCCTGATTTCAAAATAGGAGGCATCAGCCACCTGTTCCTTGATTTGCTTTAGTTTTTTCGCGGAATTCTGCTGAGCTGCGAGAAGGATTCTTTCCCTTTTGTCATGAAGGACATAGTGGTCTATATGAAAGTCCTTGATGGAAAGAGCAATTTCCACAACATGATCTTCTATGGTGCTTTGCTTAAGGTTTCGGACAGCTGCAATCTCTTCCAGGGTATAACCCCTCTGCATTAATCTATAGGTCTTGTCAGTTGAAATCGTCAAGGGAACACTTCGCTCCGCCTTTATGATCAATCCACTAAGCAATGGATAGGCCTGTTCGTTCTCTATCACCCTGTCAAACATTGCATGTAAGCAATTTAAGAATTCGTAATGATAGTGAGCCGGTTCCAGACCGGTTTTTTCAGCAGCCTGCAGAGTGGTTAATCCAATTTTCCTGAAGCCAGTCAGTCTAAAAACAACTAATTCAGGTCTCGTCTTTTCATTATCAAGGGCAGAGATCAGCTCACGATACAGCCTATCCGCAAGCTTGTAACGATCTTCCTTTTGCTGCCTGATGTAATGTTTAACCCAAATAAGGGTTTCCCTCTTATTTCTTACTGGGATAAAGGAGCGTTCATGATTGATCAGATTAGAACTCACCTGGATCAGCAATGTCAACCTTTCCCAAAAAGAATCTGTCACCTGGTGATATTTCCAGCCATTCAAATAATCAGGAAGTTTGTATTCAGCTAACTGTTGTTCCAGCGCTTTCTCTCCTTTGTCCGTTAATATTACCTTCGTTTCTGCAATTTCCTCGGCCATTCCCCTTTGCTTCAGCCTATCAATCATTTTTTCGAGTCCTGCACGGGTAACTGAAGGGTATGTATGAAAATATGGGGTGATTTTATACAAATGCGCGTCTTGTATCGTCTGCGAGGAACGTTTGCCCTGAAGAAGATGAAATAGCGAATAAATGGTTCTTTCGCCATTGATTTTTTTCAATATAGACAAAACAACTGTTTCCAAATATGTTATCCCCATAAAATCACCCTGGAATGAAAAATTAAGTAAAGGGCACGATAATATTCGGCGCCCACTATAGCAGAAAAATAATCTAACATTATTTTACCATGAAAATATCTAGTAAATGTTTTATTTTCAACGGAAAAACCATTCAAGGCCTTGTGTGATAAGCATTCTCAATACTTTTTTTATTGAAATGTTGGCGATACAGTTTTACAATAGGTATGAGGAATACGTTTTCACTGTTTTGGTGAAAACAGCATATTATTGTTAAACACTTGGGAGGAATTATATCATGGCTAAGTACACAATTGTTGACAAAGAAACTTGTATTGCATGTGGAGCTTGCGGTGCAGCTGCTCCAGATATCTACGATTACGACGATGAAGGCATCGCATTCGTAACACTTGATGAAAACGAAGGTATCGTTGAAATCCCTGATGTATTAATTGACGACATGATGGATGCATTCGAAGGCTGCCCGACTGACTCAATCAAAGTTGCAGATGAGCCATTTAACGGAGATGCTACTAAATTCGAATAAGACAATACATAATTCCCGCTTACATGCGGGAATTTTTTTTTACAGTTATTACGTTGGATGATAACTTTAATTTGCGGTCCATCCATGCACGGATGATGATTTTTGTTGGCCCATATATAAATCAAAAAGCAACGGTATAGCACACCGTTGCTTTTGTATTAGAATTCATATGATTTATGCACTTTTGAAAGCTTGCTGCCTCTCGATCCATGTTTTCATCCTTGTGAAGATGAGCATGAATATGACAGACATCAGTAAGCCTTTAACGAAATTAAATGGTAAAATCCCTGCGACGATCATGGCTCGCGCTTCTGGTCCAGACATTGCCGGCATATTCAAGAACAATGTGTAGGCAGGAAGGAACACGTAGTAGTTCAGTACACTCATCAGGATGGCCATACTTATTGTACCAGCCACCAATCCGAACGTCATTCCCTTATTGGATTTCATCCGCTGATAGATATAATAGGTTGGCAGGATGAATAAAACACCGGCAACAAAGTTGGCAACATGCCCAACGGGAACACCCGTATCACTGCCCGTCATAAAATAATCAAGCGTATTCTTCAAGAATTCTACTAAAATACCGGCTGCCGGACCAAAAATCAACGCAGCAATCAATGCAGGTATATCGCTGAAATCGACCATTAAGAATTTTGGAAACGGCGGCAGCGGAAAATTCAGCAGCATCAATACATACGAGATACTGCTCAGCATACCAATTGAGACCATTGCTTTGACACTGAATTTTTTCATTTTCCTCTCTCCTTATAGAGATCCATCTCACATAAAGAAGAAAGATTCGGCAATCACATACCCATTACAAATAAAACCCCCAAGTTTTCTGAACTTGAGGGAGAGTTGTGAAAGGTATGCCAAATAACCGTTCGAAACCTGCATTTTTCGAACGTCTGCAGAACCTCCATCTTCTCCCATCCAGACTATACTGTCGGCTTTGGAATCGCACCAAATCCTGCCCTTACAGGCTCGCGGGCTTAGAGAATTCATCTCATTACCGCCGGTCGGGAATTACACCCTGCCCCGAAGATAGACCATATTTAATTTAACAAGTTTATTATACTGAAAAAAAGATAGTTTGTGAAGGTGTATGCTTGTGACGATTTTTTGACGTAAACGAGCAAAATATTTTGAGTTTCAGAACGGATATTGATTGAGAATTACTTTTCTGCTAAATTCGGAATAACAGAATATATTTAGAGTAAACCAATTGATTTTGACAGCGCTTGCATGGAATACATGAACAATTCGAGAGTTTGACAAAAGAATATTCGTTTTGTAAAATAATCAGAAAATTACTACTTTATTCTTAATAAAAGGAGTGGGCAAAGGATGTTTCAGGTTCTAGCGGCAGATTCAATAAAGGAAGAAGGCTTACAGCCATTATTAGAACACGAAGGAATCCAGGTACATATCGGGGGTGTGGACTCAGGGTTAATCGATTTACAAAAGGTTGACGCCCTATTAGTCAGGAGCGCAACGAAAGTTACTCAAGAACTGCTCGATCGAATGCCAGCACTAAAAATAGTTGGCCGGGCAGGTGTCGGTGTAGATAATATTGATATCACAGAGGCGACAAAGAGAGGAATAATCGTCGTGAACGCTCCTGATGGGAATACCATTTCTACTGCGGAACATACCTTTGCGATGATGTCCGCATTAATGCGGAACATTCCACAGGCACACTCCACTGTAAAAAATGGAGAATGGAAGAGAAATAAGTTTATCGGAAATGAACTTTATGGAAAAATCTTAGGAATCATTGGTCTGGGGAGAATCGGTTCTGAACTCGCAAAAAGAGCCAGGGCTTTCGGGATGTCTGTAAAGGTATATGACCCATTCCTGACGAAGGAGAGGGCAGACGTTTTAGGTGTTCAATTGTCCTCCTTTGACGAGGTCCTCGCAGAAACCGATATAATTTCGGTCCACACACCTCTGACGAAAGAAACGAAAGGACTTCTCAATGAAAAGACATTGAGTCAAACTAAAAAAGGAGTCTATCTGCTCAACTGTGCGAGAGGGGGAATAATCGATGAGATGGCTCTCGCTCATTATATTGAGAACGGTCATGTTGCGGGCGCTGCACTGGATGTATTTGAAGTGGAACCCCCAGAGGGTCACCCTTTGTTAAGGCTTGATTCAGTTATTGCAACCCCACACCTTGGAGCCTCTACAAAAGAAGCGCAGCTAAATGTTGCTACCCAGGTCGCAAGTGAAATCAGGACTTATTTTGAGAATAAACCTGTGGCCAACTCGATCAATCTTCCGGCAATGTCTAAAGACATCTATGAAAAAATCCAACCCTATCACCAGCTTGCGAAGGAAATGGGGAAGATTGTCTCAGAATGCCACAACAAAGGAATCAGCGAGCTGACAGCTACCTATTCAGGCACTGCAGCGGATCTCGAGACATCTTTTTTAACAAAGGCGCTGCTTGCCGGATTTTTCGAAAACCGCATTGAAGTGAAAGTAAACGAAGTAAATGCAATCCACATTGCAAAAGAGCGCGGAATCATGGTTGGGGAAAAAGTGACAGGAAACTCCTTTGGCTACGCAAATACCATAACAGTAACAGCAAGCGGAGACGGAGAAACTTTTACAGCGAGAGGAACCTACATTGACCATTACGGGCCAAGGATTGTCAACCTGGACGGTTTTAACATTGATTTCCACCCTGCAGGGAACCTCTTGTATATCCAGCACATGGACCGTCCCGGTGTAATCGGGCATGTAGGAAAGATCCTGGGTGACCATGGCGTGAACATTGCGACAATGCAGGTCGGCAGAAAAGAGGCCGGCGGCGAAGCCATCATGGTCCTCTCATTTGACAAACCCCTTTCAAATGAGATGATCGGCAAGCTTGAGTCGCTGCAGGACATTGTCACGATCAATAGTATATTGCTCTAAGTCTAAGGACAGCAAACAGGCCTCCAATCAACGAGGCCTGTGTTTTTTTTGAATAGGCTCTTTTCTCAAACTTTGTTGCTATTGACTTCAAAAAAGGATTGTAATGACCTATTTTATTTGCAAAATTGACTCTTTTGGAAGAAAAGAGCATGCAAACTTAATACCGACCAGCAAAATGGCCTTATATTACGTTAAAATCGGCTTTAGGATTTTAACAACAATCTTTACGAAAACAACGTTTGAATAAGAACGTGTTTATTCTGAATATGTTCAGCTCCAGCACTTGTCCGTTCCCTATCTTATCCCAACGGCAATGATTTTCTTTCACCTTTGGAGAATGTCATGATTTCTCCATAGCCAACCTCTCGAGCAAGTTCAAGTGCCTGGCCAAAATCAGCACCGACATGCTCAGGTACATGGGCATCGGATGACAAAACAATTGGTATATTCTTATCAAAGCACATCTGCAATAGCCTTTTGTCTGGATACAATGTCTGAGTAGGCTTCCTCAATCCTGCAGTGCTTATTTCCACACAGGTCTTGGATTGTGCAAGCGCTGATGTCGCACGATCATACTGCTCCAAAAGGAAGCCTTCATCTTCAGGGACATATTTAAAAATCTTCACAAGATCAATGTGTCCGATTATATCGAAAAGATTTGACTGCGCCAGTGTTACCACCTGGTCAAAATAACTTTTATAAACTTCATAAACATCTCTTCTGTCCCATTCTTTACGATATTCGGCAAGGTCAATTCCGAAATCGCCAATCCAATGGATCGATCCTATCACATAATCAAATTCATAGCTGTTGATGAACTGTTCCATTTCCTTATGCTTGCCAGGAGTGTAATCCATCTCGATTGACATTTTTACGTCAATTTCATTTCCCCAGGCTTCCTTAAAAAGATTTACATAATCAGCCATATCATAGTATCTGCGTTCATCCACCCAGCTGTTGCGCAGGATATCTGCAGTCTGGTAGAAGTGATATGCATGCTCGGAAATCCCGAAATGCTGGATTCCCCTTTTATTGGCCATATCAGTAAACTGCTTCAAATAGTCCAGCGTCAATGTACCTCTTTCCAGATGGTTGTGGTAATCCGTCAGCATAGTACCCATCCCCTTTGTGACCGTTTTACCTATTATACTTTCATATAACAGCGGGGTACAAGGACTGATTATCGGGTAATTAATATTTGATGCGGTTGAATCGTATCAGATGTCAGATTGTTCAAGGCTTTTAACTTTTCAACGGATGTGTTTGTCTTTCTTGCGATAGAGATTAGTGTATCCCCTGAGGAAACCACATAATTCTCTTTAGCTGAGCTCTCGATTATTAAAACGTCTCCTGGAGAAATCTGGTTGCTGCTCATATTATTTTCTTTCTTGATTTTTTCTACAGAAGTGACATATTGTCTGGCGATTGACCAAAGGGTCTCCCCTCTTTTGACGGTATGCTTTGCCATAGATTGAGACTCAGCAGCAGTTGATTTTTCTGAAATTCCGTTTCCATTGTCAATATGGAAGCTCTCGCCTTGGTTACCAATATCGATATCATCCATCAACCGAAGCTTGGCAATTGTCTCTACCGTCACTTCATTTCCTTTTTTCTCCATAGCTAAAATAGGCTGCCCTACAGCTGCTTCTCCTAAAGCCAATGCAGGATCTACAGCATTTTCCTTTTCGTATGTCCAGTTATCCTTATGGATTTCAAAATGGAGATGAACTCCAGAGGAATCCCCTGTGTTCCCCATCAGACCGATTACATCGCCTTGCTTAACAACCTGCCCCTCTTTCACACTCCTTTTATTCAAATGAGCGTATACAGTTTCCAGGTTGTTCTCATGCTTAATGAACACTACATGTCCGTATGAGCCAGAATAATATGATTTTGTTACTACCCCTTTATCAACGCTATGTATTGGTGTTTTGAATTCACCAGCAATGTCAATTCCCTTATGATGGCCATGACGCGTTCCATATAAATCTGTTACGACTCCATCGGCAGGCCAAACCCAATCTGAAGTCAATTCTGTTATATCGAGCATTTCTGCCTGAGAGTGCTTTCCGCCAAGAAATAACAAGCTGATACAGAGTGCCATTAGCCCGGCAATGAGTAAACGCTTAATGTAATCCTGCATTTTCTTCCTCCTTAACTTTTTGCTCCCTTTTCATCCCTATGACAGCCTGTACAAAAATAGAACTGTATTGTGGAAAAGCAGCAGCTAAAAAAGCACATTTGTTATAATTGGTGGTAAACTGCTTTTTTATGCAAAAGAAGGAAAAATTGTTTTGTTCAGAGATTGAGGGATCCGCTTCCATCGACAAAAAAAGAAAGACCTGATGGCCTTTCTTTTAGTTAATATTCTTCTTGTTTGGAGCCAGTGGCAGAGCGAGGACTTCGTTCAGGTTGAATGGTCCAAGCTGGTCGATGTTCGCATTTGTGAACCTGACACCAGAATAATCAAACTCACTCGCTGTCATTAAGATTGCCTCAAGATTCGGCAGGAAACTTTCGTCCAAAGTTGTATCCTCATCAAGGGTAATCTCTAACACTTTATCTTCATTTTGATCCGTTTGGGCCAGCTTGAAACTATCCGGAAGTGAAGGTGAAAGGTAGCCATTATCATCACCTTTTATCATCTGCGCAAATGCATCACCAATTGTTTTATGCTGTTCTTTTGTAGGTACAAGGTATGGGTTAGGCATGCCTTCCACTGACAAGAACAAGTATGCTCTTCTATTTGAAGTTCCCGTGTTGATTGGCAGCTCCTTCCTGGGGCCATAGTTGCCCAGGTCAATCCCAGGTTCGCTCTCTGTAGTCAGAACCATTTTATCGATCCCTGCTTGCGAGAAATTCTGCGTCATGGAATCAACAAAAATAATGTTTGCAGCACTTCCATATTGATACGGGTGATCTTGTTTAACATCCATTGCCAATGTCTTAGTCGCTTCATCGTAGTTCCAGGTTGCGTCCATTGGATAGTACTCGGTTAAACCCCATTCCTCTTCCTTTAACATCGGCATTGTTTCCGTATAGCTGTCAATCCAGCTTTTCCCTTCTTGCTTGGGAATTGCAACCGTAACGGGGACAACAGTCATAACCTGCTGGTCTGGAATGGCATAGGTAAGGATTTCCGTAGTCTCTGTGTCTACTTCTTCTGGATATAAAGAAATCAGGCCGCCATAAGGATTCGCTATATCCATTGCTTTGATTTCTGTACTCTTTTCTTCAGCCTCACCATCAGCTGCATCCATCATGACAGTGCTCTCCTCCCGGCTCGCACTTTCATTCGCCGTATCTTCCCTGGAGGCGGTATTCATCTCCATTGATGGCTTGGCTCCATCAACAGAACTGCTATCCATGCTTTTTTGTTCAGAATAATTGCTTCCCAGCAAGCCCGGAGAAAGGATAAAGGCGAGGAAGAGCACAGCGGCAAGAGCTGCGCCAGGAATAACCCAGGCTGGCATTTTCTTTCTTTTTTCAACACGATGGGCGATATTCTGATAAATGTCACGAGAGTCGCGATGATCTTTTACCTTAGGCATTTGGCCGAGGATTTCTTCTAGCTGCTTATCGCTTAGCTGTGACTTTTTCACTAGTCATCCCTTCCTTTTCAATCATTTCTTCCATCAGCTTTTTCAATGTCTTTAAAGCACGGTGCTGAGTCGTCTTTACCTTACTTTCCGTCCATGATAAAGCTTCTGCTGTTTCGCTTATCGTTAATTCATGTATATAGCGCATGATTATGACCATTCGCTGGTCAACCGTGCATTGGTCAAGGCACTTGTACATCATATGGACTTCTTCACTTTGAAGTGCCATTTCTTCAGGAAGGGGCTGATCGTCCCTTACCTGGCGTGCAGACATATCAAAGGATTCAAGCAATCGCTGCTTCCAGCCCTTCTGTTTGCGGAAATGATCAATCGCGACATTTTTGGCAATCGAAAACAGCCATGTCTTTTCACTGCTCTTTCCCTCAAACCGGTCATACGCCTTTAAAACGCGTATGTAGACTTCCTGTACAAGGTCTTCAGCCAGCTCCCTGCTTTTTACCATATAAAATAAAAATTGAAAAACGTCATGATGATATTTTTGATACAATTCATCAAAAACGGAGTTCATAGCTCTATTCGCCTCCGTATTCATTAGATTAGTCGTTAAGTATTAATAAAAGTTTCATATTAACTATATTATTTTTAGAATGGAAATGGAAGGAATTTTCGAGGACAAATTATTTGTTCCAAGCTACAGGCAGAGTGTAAATAGGTCGAATTAATCTGGGCATGTTTTAGTATTCGAGTGTTTTCTATCCATAACAGCCTTGAGGACGGACACTTTTCTTCGATACTTCATACTTTCTGTCCATCATCACCCCGATGACGGACACTTTTCTTCGATACTTCAGCATTTCTGTCCATCATCACCCCGATGACGGACACTTTTCTTCGATACTTCATACTTTCTGTCCATCATCACCCCGATGACGGACACTTTTCTTCGATACTTCAGCATTTCTGTCCGTCATGAGTCTCAGGAGTAAACAACTAAAAAAGAGGCGGTCCAAATCTGAATAGATTTTGGTCCAGCCTCTTTCCTTTTACGTTAATTGTTCCTTGTGAATCAAGAATAGTCGGCAAGTTATTCAATATTTCGAGGGATGAAAAAGGAAAATGTCGTACCTTGTCCGAGTTTGCTTTTTACCGAGATATTCCCGCGATGTGCGTCGATAATATTCTTGGCGATGGCTAGTCCAAGACCGGTGCCGGATACGCCGCGAGTTCTGGATTTATCGCCTTTATAGAATCTCTCGAACAAGAATGGCAAGTCTTCCTCAGGAATGCCAGGCCCCTGGTCGCTCACCTCAAAATATAAGCCGCGTTCATCGGTTTTACCGCTGATTACAACAGATGCAGAATCCGGGACATGCCTGATTGCATTATCAATCAGATTGGTAAGGACCTGTTCGATGCGGTCTGGATCAAATCGAAAATCAATTTCTTCTGAATCGAAGTGGACAGATAACTCGATCCCCTTCTCCTTCGCCAGGCCATGGAATTTACGGATTATCCGATTGACATACGGACTTATCTCGACGGTTTCAACGTTAAGAAGAATATGACCTGCTTCCATGCGGGCTAAATCGAGCAATTCATTAACAAGTCGGCCCATTCTTAGGGATTCATCGTAAATGACTTTGGCCATTTCCTTCTTTTCTTCATCTGTTTGGGCGATGTCATCGACGATTGCTTCGCTATATCCTTGCATCATCGAAATCGGCGTCCTTAATTCGTGTGAAACATTGGCGATGAAGTCTTCTCTCATTTTGTCGAGCTTTCGTTCCTCTGTCATATCGCGGACAACAGCAACAGCTCCCCTGATGAACCTCTTATTATAAAGCGGGCTGACGATGATTACCCATGTTCTCCCCTGGGCCGTAATCTCCCCAACCTGCTCTTTCTCCGTATTGACTGCAAGCTGGAATAACTCCATGACTTCAGATGGCACGGCATCTGTATTCTCGGAAGCCAGACCCTGCTCATAATACCAGTATCTCAGGAAGATTTCGGCAGGCGGATTGGTGATCAAGATTGTGCCATCACGATTGAAAGTGATCACACCATCTGCCATGCTGCTGAGTATGCTTGTCAGCTGTTCTTTTTCCTGACTCAATGCGTTCATATTGAATTTCAGCTGTCTGCCCATCTGGTTGAAGGCAGTCGCTAATTCCCCTATTTCATCATGGGTGAGGATCGGTACTTTTGTATCAAACTTCCCTCTGGCAACTTCAAAGGCTGCCTCCCTCATTTTTCGCAATGGAGCAGTAATCCTTGTGGACAGGAAAAAAGCAAAAATTGTCGTCAAGACTATTGCAACACCGGCAGCCAGCAAGATGAACTTAGTGGTCAGCCTGGTCGTCTCTTCCATCACCTCTAGTGACTGATAAATAAAGACTGCTCCATTTTCATTCTCAAACTGGTGCAGCGGAACACCGATCATTAAGTATTGGGTGTCATCAACATCGTTTGAAATACCTGGCATGGAGGTAATGATATCTACAGTTTTGTCATTCTTAAAAACCGCAGAGAGATCCTGGTCATTCATAAAAAATGAAATGGGTACATGTGTCATGTCTTCTCCACCAGGTGAGTAAAAATAAGTATTCTGATCTTTAATGACAGTTACCCTGGAGTCATCATCGACCATTTCCCATGCAATTTCAAGACCTAATTGTTCTTCCTGGCCAGGATGATCTTCCAGCACCCTTGATATTTTTTCTGCAGTATTGGTCATTCCTCTCCTGGTTTCATTAATGTGATAATTTTCAAAGAATTCCATCAGCATAACTGTCAGGATGAACAATACAAATGAAACCAGCAAAAGGATGGTAATCCAAAGCTTACCTACTACACTGCGCCAAAACATCATTCATTGACTACCTCGAACTTGTAGCCAACACCCCAGACTGTAACGATCATCTTTGCAGCCTGTTCAGATACTTTATTCAGCTTTTCGCGCAATCTTTTAACATGAGTATCTACCGTACGCAAATCGCCGAAAAATTCATAATGCCAAACTTCCTTCAATAATTGCTCGCGATCAAAAACCTTATCAGGAGCTTTCGCAAGGAAGTAGAGCAATTCATATTCCTTAGGCGTCAGGCTGACTTCTTTGCCATCAGCCAAAACCCTATGGGCATCATTATCAATGGTTAAATGAGGGAAAACAATCACGTCTTTGGCAGTCGTCTCAGTCTGCAGGTAACTTGTGCTCGATGAGCGACGGAGCATAGCTTTAACGCGCAGCACAACTTCACGAGGGCTGAACGGTTTAACGATGTAATCATCAGTCCCTACCTCGAAGCCTTGTACTCTGTTCACTTCCTCACCTTTCGCGGTAAGCATGATCACAGGTGTTGACTTCTTTTCACGAAGGTCACGGCAAACCTCGATTCCGTCTTTTCCAGGCATCATCAAATCTAGAAGGATTACGTCATAATCGTTGGCAAGCGATTTTGCCAGTGCTTCATTTCCATCTTCTGCTTCATCAATTATATAGTTCTCTCTTTCAAGATACATCTTCAGTAATCGTCTAATTCTTTCTTCATCATCCACTACTAAAATCTTCACGTCTTTTTCCATAAGGTATATCCCTCCCTGCGATTATTTTACATAAACATGCGTCTAGTTGCCACGATTTTTTAAAAAAGGCCTTCACTTAAGTCAGTGAAGGCCGTCATAAAATTGACACAAATTAGGAACCTGCATAAGAATGCAGACCTGCAATTACAAGGTTAACTGCTACCAGGTTGAACATGATAATGATAAAGCCAATGACCGCAAGCCATGCGGATTTTTCTCCATGCCACCCTTTTGAAAGGCGCAGATGCAGGAAAGCCGCATAGAAAAGCCAGGTTATCAATGCCCATACTTCCTTTGGATCCCAGCCCCAGAAGCGAGTCCAGGCAATCTGAGCCCAGATCATCGCAAAAATCAGTCCGCCAAGCGTGAAGACCGGGAAGCCGATCAATACAGAACGATAGCCGATCTCATCAACGAGGTCCATATTGATGCTCTTCGTCCAAGGCTGCAATGCCGCAGCAATTCGCTTCCGCAGGATGAGTCTTAGCAATACATATAATACTATACCCGCTGCGAGCGACCAAATAACAGTATTCAATTTCTTAGCACTGATGATTGCAGGCGTCTCGAATAATGGTTCAAAACGGTCTTTATCAGTCAGCTCATATTGATGCGGTCCTACTAAAGCAGGAATAGTATATTCCTCAGTGGCAGGCTGTCCATCCTTGTTGATATAGTTAAAATTCGCTGTATAATCTGTTGCTGCGAAGAAACTTGAAACAAACACGAAGCCAAGCGTACTGATCAAACCAAACAGGACAACCTCCAGCCATAATGTGCTTTTGCTTTTCTTCGTCTGGTCAACGCTTCTAACTAGATAAATCAGCCCTGCAGCAAAACTTACCGCTAGGATGGCCTGTCCAATCGCTGTTGTCGTAACGTGAATATGGAGCCAATAGCTTTGAAGCGCCGGAATCAATGGTGTAACTTCCCTTGGGAACATGCTTCCAAAGGCGATGATCAAAGCGGCTACAGGCAAGGTGAACAGTCCCAGCAATGGAGTTTTATACATGAAATAAATGATGATAAATGCTCCTACCAATGACATGCCGAAGAATGTCGTAAATTCGAAAAGGTTGCTGACCGGTGCGTGACCGGAAGCAATCCATCTTAAAATAAAAAATGTCATTTGCGAAAGGAAACCCGCAATTGTTACAATGACTCCAATATTCGCCCATTTATTTGGGGCATTTTTTTTATCAGCATGCCTTTTATCCTTAATAGCTCCCCCGAAAAACAAGATACCGACTAGATAGAGGATAAATGCCGCAAACAGAAAGTTAGAACTCAACTCAACCATTATTTTCCCTCCTTACTCCTTCTTTTCTTCTGCCACCTGGTCCTCAGGAGCATCTATTCCGGTCTCGGAAAAGACTTCTTCTAGCTCTCTTTTTAAACCATGCCAGTTTTTATTTGTATGTGCCGCAGTCCATACCTGGTTATTTACTCTTCTTAACCATACACGTCGATGGTTCCAATACGCCCCCTGGATCACACCAATCATGAATATTAATCCACCAAGACCAATGATCCAAAGTGTAAGGTCTTTTCTGACTGTCAGAGCAGTTACGTTCTTCGTTTCAATTCCTGCGAATGTCATCTTGTAGTCATTTTCACCCAAAGGCTCGAGATTCTGCCTGATGGCTACGAAACTGACTTCACCTTCAGGCTTTTCAGGACTGAACATTTTGAAGATGAACGCAGGATTATTCGGGATGCGTGACTTTGTCGCAGGTTCCCCATCTTCATTGAACTCAAAATCCGGGAAATAGCTCATCACTTCGACTTTGTACCCATTTCCTAGATCGTATTTCATTTCAGGGTCATATAAGTCTACCACCACATCACCAAATTGTTCCTCTGTTTCTTTATTCTCAAGTTTAAAGGCCATCTTGCTCATTTCATCAAGCTTATAGTCTACCTGGTACAAGGCAAAGCCATCAATTTTCAGAGGTTTGTTTACCTGGATTGCCTGGTCACGTATTTTCTCAAGCTCAGGCTTTTCACCCGGGACAATATCTCCCTGTCTCTGATATAAAGTAGCATCAGTCTGATAGTTTTTAACCACCGTCCCAGCCTTGTTGATTGCATCCTGGAAGACTTCCTCATCTTTATCTTTATCATATACTTCAAAGATAAATTGTTTGTTCTCGAGATAATAGCGGCCTTCTGTGCCAGGAATCGCTTTTGTTTCGCCTTCCCTTAGCCACAAGATTTCGTCAACATACATTCCAGGTACAAACCTGAGCATGCCGCCGATTAAAAAAATGATCAGGCCAAGGTGGTTTACATATGGGCCCCATCGTGAAAAGCGGTTTTTTTCGGCGAGGATATCACCATTTTCCTCACGAAGTTTATAGCGTTTTTTCGTCAGGTTTTCTTTAATCTTTCCTACTGCTTCATCTGATAATTCAGCATCTGACATAGCGAACATTCTCTGGCGCTTCAAAAAGCTTTCATGCCTTGAAACCCTTTGGTTTTTCAATGACCTGTATAAGGGAACCACCCTGTCAAGGCTTGCGATAACAAGTGATACACCTAACGCTGCGATCAAAAGCAGATACCACCAGGAACTGTAGAGGTTATGGAAACCAAGATCATAGTAAAGCTTTCCCATCCACCCGTATTGCTCTTCATAATATTCCCATGCAGGCATTACAGGCGGTATATACATTTCCTGTGGAAAAATCGTTCCTAGAGAGGATGCGATCAAGAGGATGACGATCAGCCATACCCCAACCTTAACTGAAGAAAAGAAATTCCAGATTTTATCGATGAATGTCTTGTTATAGGTTTGTGACCGGCGTGCGCTTCCCTCATAGCGCATATCAACGAGCTGCTTTTCTTTCTCTTTATCCTCCAGCACTCTTCCGCAAGATTCACAAAGGATCGTTCCCTGCGGATTTACATGGCCGCACTCGCATTTTACTTCGTTCATAGTAAAAACTCCCTGTTCCCCTTACTTTTTAAGGTTTAATCTGTTCCATGAATTCACGGACTGTTTCTTCAGATAATTCCCCAGTATGGCTTTTTACGACATTTCCTTCTTTATCAATCAAGAAGGTTATTGGCAACGGGTTGATCCCATATGCTGCCTGGACTGGTCCCTCGTCGATCAGAACCGGAAAAGTCATGCCTTTGCGTTCAATAAATCTATTAACGGCAAGTTCTGATTCGCCGGAGTCAACTGCAAGAACCTGGACCCCCTTGTCCTTGAATTGCTGGTACTGATTTTCGATATAAGGCATTTCTCTCTCGCATGGCTTGCACCATGTTGCCCAAAAATTAAGGAAAACTCCTTGCCCTTTATACTCAGAAAGTCTGTGTTTATTGCCTTCCATATCAACAAGGACAAAATCAGGAGCAGGTTTTCCAATCACAATCTTCTGGTTTTTATCCTTATTCATGTTAGCGTACAAAGTATAGCCAACAGCCAGGGCCATAACCGCGAGAATAATTGTTCTAGTGATTAGGCGTTTCTGTTTCATTCCCTAAACCTCCCACCGTATTTCTCCCTCATTATAACATTCTAACTACACTCATGTTAGTAACTCTAAGACTTTTTCATAGCCAGGACACGGAGCTGCTTCACCTCATGATGTGTAAGCTCCCTGATTTCCCCAGTCCTTAAGCCATTCAGCGTCAAAAATCCATACTTTTCCCTTTTTAGCTTTAATACCGGGTGCCCGATTGCGTCGAACATCCTTCTGACCTGCCGATTACGGCCCTCGTGGATGGTTATTTCAACAATGGCGGTATCTTTCTTTTTATCAACACTCAGCAATTTTGTCCTCGCCGGCGCAGTTTTCCCATCCTCCAGCATGACACCTCTGGCCAGGCTTGTCAGCTTTTCCTTTGAAGGGATTCCTTTAACCTTCGCAACATACACCTTATCAATTTCATTGCTTGGGTGCATGAGCAGATTTGCGAATTCCCCATCATTCGTCAACAATAGCAGTCCTGATGTATCATAATCCAGCCGCCCTACAGGATAGATGCGCTGTTCGATTGTCTGGAAAAAATCCGTAACCACTTTACGCCCCTTATCATCCTGTACACTCGAAATTACACCGCGGGGTTTATAAAACAGGAAATATACCGGTTCTTCTCCCTCGATCTGGACTCCATCCACTTCGACTTTGTCAGATGAAGTCACCTTCCGGCCAAGTTCCTTGACAACACTGCCATTTACCCTGACTCTTCCTTCGAGGATCATTTCCTCAGCTTTTCTTCTCGATGCTATTCCTGCATGAGCAATCACTTTTTGCAGTCTTTCCATTAAGGTCACTCCTAGTTAATATCAATTACCTATCGTTAATATTAATATCTAATCCATCCTAATGAATTATGACATAACTCTCGCTGATTTCAAAGTAAGCAATGGTGTAAAAAGCGAAAAATAAATTGGGAATGTTAATTGTTTTTTAACAAATGTTTGTTCTGTAAACCTGTTGCAATATTATTTTATACCAATATTAGTTCAGTTTGTGATAGCTTCGTCAGTAGATTTTTACGAGTATTTTCAAAAAGTGTGTGATTTAATATGACTGTTTCCGTACCTGTCGCTTAGGATTTTACTTCGTTCAGCTAAACACTAGGACCCAAAAAAATAAGAAGATACCCGTTAAAGGTATCTTCTCTATTTCGAGAACATGAACGTGACTACGATAATAGCTGTTATGATGGCTACTGCGTCTGCAAGGAGACCGACTTTGAGTGCATCTCCCATTTTTTTAATCCCGACAGCTCCGAAATAAACGGTGAGGACATAGAACGTAGTGTCCGTACTTCCCTGAAGGGTGGCTGCAAGAGTACCGATAAAAGAGTCAGGACCATGGACACCAATCAGGTCACTGGTAATTCCGAGTGCCGCTGTACCTGAGATCGGCCTGATCAGTGCGAGCGGAACTATTTCTGCCGGTATCCCCGCCATCTCAAGTCCAGGCCGGATCCAATTCACCATGACATCAAGTGCCCCTGACGCCCTGAAAACCGCAATGGCGACCATCATCCCCACCAGGAAAGGCATGATGGATACAGCCATTTTGATCCCTTCCTTGCCGCCTTCTACAAAACTTTCATATGTGGGAACTTTTTTATAGGTGCCGTAAATCAATATAAAAGCGATCAGAACAGGGATGAACCATAGTGATATCGCAGATACAATTTCCATTTTGATTTACCCCTTCTTGCTTCTTCTATAGTAAAAGAAACGGTCTATTAATATTGCTGCAAAAGCAGAGACAGCAGTTGCCACAAGAGTCGGCCCAACTATATCTGTCGGGTTGGCGGAATCATAATTCATCCTGATCGCGATAACAGTGGTTGGAATGAGTGTGATGCTTGCTGTGTTGATCGCAAGGAAAGTGATCATTGACCTGCTTGCTTCGTTTTTCCCTTCATTCAACTCCTTTAGTTCTTCCATTGCCTTGATTCCCAGAGGTGTAGCGGCATTCCCAAGCCCAAACATATTCGCAATCATATTGGACAGTATGTAGCCCATCGCCGGGTGGCTGGCCGGGACTTCGGGAAACAGCTTTGAAATCAAAGGCTTAAATAAAGATGAAAGCTTAGATAAAAGTCCAGAATCCTCCGCTATTCTCATCATGCCGAGCCAAAAAACTAGGATGCTGATCAATCCGATACTAAGAGTGATTGCTTCCTTTGCACCCGTAAAAACAGCCTCGTTCACCTCAGCCATTGTGCCATTCACCATTGCAAAGCCAAGGCCAATTAAAATCATTACCACCCAGATATAGTTAACCATGATCCTGGACCCCTGCTATTGAGGTAAAGATATTTTTAAAAAGGTCCAAGAAGGAGCTTTTCTCTTTTTCCTTCACTTGGTAATAAACAGGCAAACTTGCAATCTGATTATCATCTATATAGACATTTGCCCGGCCTGCGATAGGAGATCGAGTTTCCTCTCCGTCTGGTGCCGCCTTTTTCAATCTATATTCTACTTTGACTAAGTCTTCTTCTTTTGAAGTTAGCGGGTATACAAATGAATGGTTCAGATAAACTTTATTTTTATAATCCGCATCCTTTATCCCTTTCACTTTACCCTTAGAAAGGATTTCTACAATGTCGTAATTTGAAAATGCTGTTTCAAACATCTGGATGTGGTCATTCCAATCGTCAGGTGCATTGAGTGTGACTGCGATTAACTCAAAATCACCCTTTTGGGCTGTTGAGACCAAAGTTCTTTTCGCCCGTTTTGTATAACCGGTCTTCCCACCGGTGCAATACTTATATTTCTCTGTCAGGAGGCGATTCTTATTTTTCCAAACCCTGTCCCATGTTTCTGTTAGATTAGGAGCTCTGTGAATCTTTGTACCGGAAATCTCCTTGTAAACCTCGTTTTCCATTGCATAGCGAGTTAAAAGAGCCATGTCATATGCTGTGGAAACATGATCTTCATGATCATCCAATCCGTGGGGGTTAGCGAAGTGCGTATTTTCCATGCCGATTTGCTGCGCCTTCTCATTCATCAAATAGACAAATCCATCCAGGCTGCCACCAACATGTTCGGCGATTGCGACGGCTGCATCATTACCCGATCTAAGCATCAAACCATACACCAGATCCTCCAGCCTGATTTTTTCTCCCGGCTTCAAGTAAATAGATGATCCCTCGGTACGGACTGCCTTCTCAGTCACTTTCACCTTCTCATCCAGTCTGCCAGATTCTATCGCAAGGATAGCCGTCATGATTTTCGTAATACTGGCAATCCTGCTAACTCTGTGTGCCTCCTTCTCGTATAAAACCCTGCCAGATTCCTGTTCTATCAAAATAGCGCTTCGGGCACTTACCGACACAGAAGCCTGCGCTGTTTGAGGAATGCTGTAGATCAACAGAGTGACAATTAACAATAATTTCATCCATATCCTTTTCATTGACAGACCCTCGTCTCCTTTGGCAGTTTGTACAAGTTTATGCAGGACAAGAAGTGTTATGACATAAATCGGAGGACGAGCACAGCGGTGAGTTGAAAATTTTTCTGAATGGAGCAGACCAGACAACCATTTTCTAAATAAAAAAGGGAACAGCCAGTTAATAGCTGTTCCCGGGTATTCATTATCTTGATTGAAGCATTTTTGTCCGATAATCTGTTTCGTAATATTCAAGCTCTTCACGGATTCTCTGAAAACCACTTTCAAGGCTGACCATCAGTCCGTTTAATTCAGCCGTCACTTGCTGCCTGAACTTGATTGCATTTTTTCCAGTATAAGCGGCTCTGCTGTCCTCATACCATGCATCGCTTTTAGGAGAGAAGAACTCTTCAATGCACTGATAGTAGATTCGATAGAGCGTCTTCTCAGCTGCCGGCTTTGAAAAAACTTCCGCCTGCAGAATCACCCTGCACGCATCCAGACCTTCATCACAGTATACAGCCAGCTTTCGAAGGCTTGAAAGTATCGTTTTATAGTATTCTTCGTCTGATGGCTGCCCTTGTTTTAGTTTTTCAAGGGTTGTTTCATTCAGGTAATTCTCCAGCTTCACAACAGTATCGGCCAGAAATCCCCTTACTTCCTCGATTTGTGTTTTTACGATTGTATTTCCCAAATTGACACCCCCACTGGATTTTAACCATTTCACCTTCGACGTCGCTTTTTTCCGACGGACTCTCATGATTGATTCGGAATTGGGTCTCTTTAAAGTGAACTCCCGCAGCCAAGAATCTTGAGAGCCGGAGAGTAAAGACAACAAAGTTTACGAAACTATACCGGCTGGATAATATAATCCAAGGGAGAGCGCACTTCAAAGCTGCCTTTTTGCTCGATGCCTTCGTATATCCCAGGAATCTTACTGTAATCCAGTCCTTTGAAAATATCCGCGAACTCTCTCTGTTCATTTATATATACCCTTTTACGATGGCGATATCCCGGATTTTTCAATAAAGCAGCTAGTGCCACCAGATCCCTCATATATACTTCCTTGCTTCCGGCGTTGAAGATTGGATCCTGTTGAAAAGGAGTGACACTTCCAGCCAACTCATCAAAATACCTTACATAAAGGACATGCAGGGTTTTCTCCTTGCCATCTTCCACAAATGTCACTTCGCTTCGGTTGAAAAAATCCTCCGAGGTGTTTGATTTTTCTTTTTCAAGTTCATAACCAATACATTGCTTTATAAGCATGGTATTCCTCCCGTTGGACATTCATTCTTAAAAAACCTTATGTAGAAAGAAATGCTTTGCAGAAGAAGGCAGAAGCCTGGCATTCGTCTATTTAGCATTTCCAGAATAATTATTTTGATTTTATCATAAATTCTAAACTTTGTGCACAAAAGCTATTGATCTGCTTCCATTGTTTCCTGGAATTTCTCAAAGAATAAATCCGCGTCATCCTGCAATTCATCATCCTCAATATGATCAGGAAGAGGAGGCAGTTCACTTATATTTTTCAACCCGAAATAATCGAGAAATTCTTTTGTTGTTCCATATAAAATTGCCCGTCCCGTGCCTTCTGCTCTTCCAACTTCTTTAATCAAAGCCCTTGAAGACAGCGTATGAAGAGGTCTTTCCGTTTTTACCCCGCGGATTTCCTCGATTTCAGCCCTAGTAATTGGCTGCTTGTAAGCTACAATCGCCAAAGTTTCTAGTGCTGCTTGTGACAAGTGCGCGGTTCCAGGAGATTCCACAAGCTTTCTTAAGTAATCAGCATGTTCTTTTTTCGTGGCCAGCTGGTATACTCCAGCCAGCTGGACGATTGTTATTCCGCGATTTTCGTCATCTTCATAATCCTGCTGAAGTTCGGTAACAATTTCATTGGCCTGGAGTTCATCTACTTCAAGCACAGCTGTAATTTGCTTCAGGCTCAATCCTTCATCACCTGCCGCAAACAGGAGGCTCTCCAATATTCCTTTCCACTTCACTATTCCCACGCCCTTACTCCTTTCTGGCTGTCATATATATTTCTGCAAAATTCTGCTCTTGTTCTACATCGATTTCTTTCCGTTTGATCAACTCAAGAATTGCCAGGAAAGTAACGACAATATGCTCACGGTCAGATTCGGGGAATAAGTCGTAAAATCTTTTCCGATTGCCGCTTTCTTTCAGGAAGCTCAGGACCTCGTCCATCCTTTTTTCAATAGAAATTTCCTGGCGGGCGATTTTGGTTGAAATGGGTCTTTGCAGCTTCTTCCTTCTTAAAAGCTTTTGAAATGCACCAAGCATGTCATACAAAGAAATATTCAAGTCGGTGTTTTCACCCTTAATTTCATGGGCATATTCCGTTAGGTCACTTGGAGGTTTGGTGTACATAAGTCCCCGTTCCTCCTCAAGGGATTTCAAATCACTTGCTGCCTCTTTGAATTTTTTATATTCAATCAATCTCTCCACGAGTTCATTTCGCGGATCCCCGTCATCATCAAATTCAAAATCATCTTCCAGTTCTTCCTCATGCTTAGGGAGAAGCATCTTGCTTTTAATTGCTAACAGCGTCGCTGCCATCACGAGGTATTCACTTGCGACATCAAGCTGCAATTCCTTCATCGCATGGATGTACATTAAATATTGTTCAGTTATTTCCGCTACTGGTATATCGTAAATATCAATCTCCAAACGATTGATCAAGTGCAGAAGTAAATCCAAAGGACCCTCAAAGGCCTCGATTTTCACATTATATTGCATCATTTCCCACCAAAATTCCTATATTGAACTGCATCATTATATAAGTATAGTAGATAAACTTCATGTTATCCATTACTAATTTACATCGTTAAAACTGAAGTCTTTGTTAAAGTTTTTTTTCGCATTGATTGTTGCTGTTCGTACCTGTACTAGTAACCCGCATTAATAAATGTATCGGGGCTCTTTTCGAGGAGAATTCTGAATAATGATTGCATTTATAAGGTTAAGATAGCAACAAAGTTTACGAAAAGAGCTTTGTTAAAAATAGCCGAACCGCCCAAACCTTTCCCCCTGTTGCTGCATATGCTGAAAATGAATACTAGGCTATTTCACTATTAGGAGGTTATGTTAAATGTCTGATGGAAAAGGTTATGGATACGGAGCAGGCTTTGCTTTAATTGTCGTGCTTTTCATTTTGCTCATCATCGTTGGTGCTGCCTGGTTATAAGCCAATACCAAAGACGAAGATGCCCGGCACCAGCCGGGCATTTTTATATTTGGCTGATTGCACCCGCTTCTTTTATCATTTAATTGAATATATGCTAAGCTAGTAGTACTTGATAGGGGGTAATTTCATGACAAAATATCCAATATCGTATATACAATATCTCGCACATTTCCACGGAGACAGAGATTATTTTGAGTGTCACGAAATTCTGGAAGAGTATTGGAAAGCGACAGATGCCGGCAATAAAAAATCCATCTGGGTTGCATTGATCCTGTTGGCAGTATCAAATTACCACCATCGCCGTAAAAATTTTTCTGGTGCAACAAGGACTTTAATTAAAGCAATGGAGATCTTTGCAGATGACAAGGAAGCGACTACCCGTTTGGGGATCGATCCTGAACTTTTGTCAGGCACACTGCGTAAAAGAAAGGAAGACTTGCTAAACAGACTTCCATACACAAGCTTTAACCTGCCTGTATGTGATTCCGAGCTTAAAAAGCTTTGCCACGAAGAGTGCAGGCAAAATGGTTTTACATGGGGAGCAAGCAGCGATCTGCAAAATCCTGATTTAATCCATCGACACTCAACACGTGACCGAACTGATGTGATTTCAGACCGGCAGATGGCTCTCGAGGAAAGGAAAGATCAAAAAGCGCAAGTGCCTCGTTCAGCCCCGACAAGCGCTGGAGGGCCTGACAGTGAAGTCGCTCCTTGACTTCATTGGCAGGACCGAAATCGAAAAGTATAGCCGACTGCCCAGAAACATAGAAACTGGAGACTCCGACAAGCGCTGGAGGGCCTGACAGTGAAGTCGTTCTTTGACTTCATTGACAGGACCGAAGCGTCTCGAGGGGCTAGGCGCTGGAGCTGGATTAAGACAATCACATGTAATATCCACACCAGAATCCATTTATAATTTCAACACAAAAAATAAAAGGCAGCTGGATTAACATCCACTGCCTTCTACACTATTGTCTTCCTCGATGCATTTTTCAAAAAAGGATGCTGTTTCAGCATTCGCAGCTGCTGTCCATTCAGGAAACATCTCCTGCAGAGAATTGACCATACGCCTTCCAATTCCCTGATGGCGGTGTGATGGATTCACTGAGATGTGAAGAAGCTGCATCAATTTATCTTCAGTGAAGTTAACACCCAACAGTCCGATGATATCTTCACCTTCCTTCCATAAAAACAGCTGCCAGGAATCATCCGCTTCATAATTCCTCATCGTCTGCTGAAGTTTTTTCAGATCCTTTTCATTTGGCATGAAAGATAATAATCCCATTGCTATCTTTTCAAATGCCTTTTTATATCGAATTAACATAAATATCCCTCATTGTGGTTTGACAATAATAATGGAATGAAAACAACAAGACTATTTTTCCCCTATCCCATTTAATTTAAACCTTAGTTTACCTTTAAATGGAATCGACGAAATTACATGTAAAAACACTATTTTGATACTATATGTTTTTCCTCAACTTATGGTTCTTTTTTTTATTGAATTGATCATATCATACTTAAACTATAACGATACTTCAAATCTTTGTCAGAACCTATTGTCCTGGTACGATAAAAAACCAGTAATAAGCTCCCCAGCCAACAGACATCAAAAGCAATAATGCGAATAATAGCCAGTTGTTCTTTTTCAAACGGAATCCCTCCCAATCTGTAATTTTACAACAAGACCGGGTTTTTAGCCAACGAAGTGAGATTTTCACTTCATATCTTGTAAAAAAAGCTGCGGGAGAGCAGCTTTAATTTTTCACCTTTTCTTTGAAAGGGAGATCTAATTTTACCATATCTTCAAATGTTTCACGGCGAACGACGAGGGTATCCTTTGAATCTTCAAGGAAAACCACCGCCGGTCTTGGAAGGCGATTATAATTATTCGCCATTGAATACCCATAGGCACCTGTGCAAAAAACAGCCAGAAGGTCTTGGTCTCCAGCCTTTGGCAGTGGGAGGTCCCAAATCAGCATATCGCCAGATTCACAGCATTTCCCGGCAATCGATACGGTCTCTTCAGGTTTGTCCATGACTCTGTTTGCAAGCACTGCTTCATATTTAGCCTGGTACAAGGCTGGGCGAATATTATCGCTCATTCCTCCATCGACAGCTACGTACTGACGAATATTCGGTACATCCTTTCTCGAACCAACGCGGTAAAGGGTAGTACCGGCATCCCCGACAAGAGAACGACCTGGCTCAATCCAGATTTCCGGCATATTCATCGAATAGCGAGAAGCTTGCTTTTTCACTTCCGCAATGATTTCCTCAACATATTGTGCTGCCGGTATTGGGTCATCTTCGTCTGTATAGCGAATTCCAAATCCACCGCCAAGATTGAGGACTGTAGAGTCGAAAGACAGATCCTTTTTCCACTGATGAAGTTTCTCAAAAATTTTCTGTGCAGCGAGGATGAATCCTGTCGTTTCGAAAATCTGTGAACCAATGTGGCAATGCAGTCCGAGAACCTCGAGGTTTTTGTTATCGAGGCAAAGTTTCATAGCCGCATCAGCCTGTCCATTCTGTAAATCAAATCCAAATTTCGAATCTTCCTGGCCTGTTAAAATATAGTCATGTGTATGTGCTTCAATGCCAGGTGTCACTCGTAATAATACCTTGATTACCGCATTCTTTTCTTTGCAAATATCCTTTAGCATGTCCAGTTCATAAAAGTTATCGATAACGATACAGCCAATATTGTGTTCTATGGCCATGATCAGCTCATCCCGGCTTTTGTTGTTGCCATGGAAATGAATTTTTTCTGTCGGGAAGCCAGCCGCAAGTGCCGTATAAAGCTCTCCGCCAGAAACGACGTCTAGCGAAAGGTTTTCCTCAGCGGCCAATTGCACCATTGCCACTGTTGAGAAAGCTTTACTCGCATACGCTACCTGAGCAGTTATACCCGCATTCTCGAATGTTTTTTTAAACGCTCTTGCCCGTTCCCTGATCAAGGCCACGTCATAAACATACAGCGGGGTTCCATACTTTTCAGCCAATTGGATTGTATCAACACCGCCAATTTCCAAGTGCCCCAGTCGATTAACCTTTGCAGTTCCATGAAATTCCATGTTGTCCCCTCATCCCTTGCCATTTAAAATCACTGTTCAAACATAATTTTTCATTGTTCAGTTAATTTTTCCATAATTTGTCCTACGGCTGTGTGAAACCCTGAAACCAGGGGGTTTAACCCGTTCCGAAAAATGATAAATAAATAGACAGTTCATCTGATGAACTGTCTATTTATTTTTCGCTTTAAGTCTTTAGTAAATTAAAAACACTTTACCATAATTCGAGGGAACGTGCAATTGGAACATTGTCATGATTTTGATGGCTGCTTGTAGCGGTTCCGGGCATGGACAATGCTTGGCCTGATTTTCGAACCTGGCACAGCCCTCCTGATCAGTATCTGTATAAAGGCGACAGGGTGAAAAGGAATGAATGGCCACAGATAAGGAGTGTTCAAGGATTTGATACTGGCAAGCAGCAGCAGCCAGGCCGTGGTTCCTGCTACAAATCCAGGAACATGGAATATAGCAGTCGAAATCAACAGGAATACCCTTCCTATTTTGTTCGCTATACTAAGTTCATAACTTGGTGTCGCATAAGTTCCGATTGCCGCCACAGCCACATAAAGAATGACTTCTGGCACGAACAACCCTACATCGATGGCGATTTGCCCGATCAGGACTGCAGCGATTAAACCCATTGCAGTGGACAGCGGTGTCGGCGTATGGATGGCCGCCATCCTCAGGAACTCAATCCCTCCATCTGCAAGCATGATTTGCAAGAAAATCGGGATATTGGAATCTTCATTAGGCCCGATAAATGCAATTTTATCAGGCAGAAGGTCGGGATTCTGAACAAATAAATACCATAACGGCAAAAGTAATAGTGATGCGAGCACCCCAAGGAATCGTATCCAGCGTACCATTGTCCCGACACCTGGTGATTGTCTGTACTCTTCGGCATGCTGAAGATGGTGGAAATAAGTCGTTGGTGTAATGATGACGCTTGGAGAGGTATCAACATAAATAAGGACATGTCCTTCAAGCAGATGGGTCGCCGCTACATCGGCACGCTCCGTATACCTTACCAGCGGGTATGGGTTATAGCCTTGTTTTACCAAAAATTCTTCAATTGTTTTATCAGCCATCGTGATTCCATCGATTTTAATTGACTGCAGCTCTTTTTTGATGACCTTGATCAAATCAGGGTTAGCAATATCTTTTATATAGCCAATCGCAACGTCTGATTTCGACCTTTCGCCTACCTTCATCATTTCAAAGCGCAGATTTTCATCCCTGATCCGCCTTCTTGTCAACGCTGTATTGACGATGATATTTTCAACAAAGCCGTCACGGGATCCGCGCACAACCTTTTCTGTATCAGGCTCCTGCGGCTGTCTCCCCGGGTAGCTTCTGACATCAACTACTAATCCTATTTGTTCACCCTCAACCAATATAACAATGAGTCCCGAAAGAACCTGATCGACAAGCTCATCCATCGTTTTGATTTTGTCTACGGACTGGTGGGTAATCCGATTCTCGACAATCTCTTGCAGATGTGAAGAAAGTTTCTCGTTATCATTAATGTCCACCAGTTCTTCAACAATATGTACGATGAAGCTTGTATCGCACAAACCATTCACATAATAAAAATGGACATTCTTTTTAAGGATTTTCAGTTTCCTGACTCCAAGGTCAAAACTGGCTTCCAGGCCAACGTGTTCTTTCATATACTTTTCAGCTTCGTCCAAGGATTGCGGGATGGGCAGCTTGTCATTGTTCTTTGGCATAGAATCCGCTCCTTTCAAGGATGATTTCCACTGCTTTCTTCGTTATTGGCGAACCGATTTTATAATGGTCACGGCGGGCCATTTTACCGATATCCCCTATTCCGATTATTAACGGGACATCAAGCGTATCCAAACAGTACACTGTATCTCCGTTAATTCTCCCCAGTTCCAGTTCTGGAATTCCATGTTTGTCCACTCCATAGGGAGTTAGTTCACCTTCCCGGTCTATGCAAAAATCCACGCGGCTCCATTCCGCCATATGCGTTTTCGAAGCGACCGCAATCGCTCCAAGCACCTCAATGTCTTCATGCTCAGCCACGTATTTAAGAGCTTTCTCTCCTGCTCCTTCTCCAAGGTAGCCACTATCATCGAACATAACTAAAACAGGATCCTTTGCAGCTTTTTTGATTAATTTAACAAGGTGCGGCCCCGAAAGGACAGAAGGATTGCCATGTGAAAGAGAGATGCACCGCCCGCCTACTTCCGCAGCCACATGTTCAACTGCACGCCGGGCATAATCATCACCATCTGTAATTAAGATTACCTTCCTTTTTTCGGCCATTCTCTGCCGTCCTTTCTGCCATTCATTTTTCCGGATTTATTATCGCTGTAGGTATGGAAGCGCACTTTCACGGGTCAAACTACCTATAGCTGCTTTCAATAATCAACGTCCTACGAAATAAATCCAATGGAATAATGAGCCAAATATTTTACCAAGCACAATCGCCATCAACAATGTCTCGAGCTTGTCATCTACCCTGACTCTTTTAGCGAGGATTGGGAGTACATTCAGGACCTCTGTCAACGCAGCTGCCAGCATACCGACAAATATGCCCCCCGCCAACCCAAGCGGGAGTGTCACGTAAGGAGAAAAATTCATTACAGGGTCTCTCAGGCTTCCTGCAGTTCCAAGCAGAGCTCCGAGTACCACTGCCCACTCATACCAGGAAATCAGTTTCATTGTCTTCGTCAGCTGTGTAAGTCTGGGAATCACTCCGAGAACCGATAAGAAAGCAACAAAACCAGACCCTACAGCAAGCCCGCTTGCCAGCCCGATAAGAACAATGAACAAGACACTAATCGTCATTAAGATGTTTCACGCTTTCCTTGTTTTCATGCAGGATGACATATTGATCTAGAGACTGCTGATAATTGAACATTTCTACTTCAAGCGGGCTCGGCTCTTCATTTAGCCTCTTTTTGAATACATGGTTAAAGAATAGAATCATGCCCAGACCAATGCCGATTGAATAGGGAATTTGGAATAACAGCGGCTTCGCGACTTCCTTTCCTGTCATGATGAAATAGAGCCGCTGATGCACCGACTGCATGCTGACATCTTCATGGAAGTTCATGATGGTCAACGCAGCACCGAAAAATAGCAGGAACCACACAAGGATAAAGAAGGGAATCGACATCCCTTTTTTCTTGTAAATCACCTCGATAATCGTTTGAGGCGGGCCCACAGTCTGGATTTCATGATCAGGATATATCTCAGCAATGAAACGAATGACCTTCATAACATCGATAATGTGAATATGGTCTTTCGGCATAATCTTTTTGACTTGAAGAGAGGCCAGTTCGTGATATATATCTTCGCTGGCAATGATCTGCGCAATATCCTTCAACAAGAGTGATTGCTCAGGCTTGACTTGGACGCGATTCCTCATACGGATATAAATCGTTTTTTCCATCAGATTCACTTCCAACACAGTGTTTTCCTCGTATATTTAGTATGGATTCCTGCAGTTATTTCATGAAGTCCAATAATTGGTTAAGATGGGATGTGCATAAAGGAAGAAAGACGATGAATAGGTTATTGTGGAATGACTAGTTAGGTTTATTGGTGACCTGTTTTTCCTAAATCTAGGCTTTCCAGGCGCCAATATCTTAAATTAAGCAGGAAATATAAAAAAAGCCATATGGATTCAAAGATCCATACGGCCTTTCATTTGCTGCAGTATTTTCTTTTCGAGGCGTGAAACCTGGACTTGGGAAATTCCCAGACGGACTGCGACCTCGGATTGAGTCTGATCCTTATAGTATCTCAAATACACAATCAGTCTTTCCCGTTCGTCGAGCTCGTTAATTGCCTCTTTTAATGCAATTTTATCAAACCAGCGGCCTTCTTCCCCGTTGTCAATCTGGTCTAGCAGGGTAATCGGGTCACCGTCGTTTTCGTACACCGTTTCATGGATGGATGCAGGACTGCGGCTTGCTTCCTGTGCCATGATCACATCTTCAGGTGAGAGTTCCAGAAACTCGGCTATTTCATTGACAGTTGGTACCCTGCCTAATGTTTTGGAAAGCTCGTCCTTCGCTTTCCTTATCTTATTTCCGGTTTCTTTAAGTGACCTGCTCACTTTCACGGTGCCGTCATCCCTGATGAAACGCTGGATCTCACCAATGATCATTGGAACGGCATACGTCGAAAACTTTACGTCATACGATAGGTCAAATTTATCAACTGATTTCAAGAGGCCGATGCTGCCAATTTGGAACAGGTCGTCGGGTTCATATCCCCTGTTGAGGAAGCGCTGGACGACAGACCATACGAGCCGCATATTTTTCTGGACGATTAAGTCCCTGGCCCCCTGGTCTCCCTGCTGGCTTCTCAAAATCAGTTCTTTGACTTCATGGTCCTTAAGATACGTTTGGCTATTATCCTTTTTTACCTCCACATCCATAGGCAGAACTCCCTTAATTGCACAGCGCTTTGCTCTTTGACAGGTGCTTTTTCAAACGAATCTCTGTCCCAAAGCCGGGCTCTGATCTCACTTGTACTTCGTCCATGAAATTTTCCATAATCGTAAAGCCCATACCGGACCTTTCAAGTTCAGGCTTGGATGTATAAAGAGGCTGCATGGCTTCATCGATATCTGGAATCCCAATTCCTTCATCCTTAATCAGCATTTCCACAGTTCCATCCTGAATCATCACAGAAATAAACACTTTCCCATCTGGATTACTTTCATAACCATGAATGATGGCGTTGGTTACCGCTTCCGATACTACTGTCTTAATTTCGGTCAGTTCATCCATCGTTGGGTCCAGCTGCGCGATGAATGCTGCGACCGTCACGCGGGCAAAAGATTCATTTTGGCTTAAAGCGCTAAAATGAAGATTCATTTCATTCTTCATGTATCAAGCAACCCCCAATCTCTCTAATGCATATTCTTCTGACGGTTCAAGACGGATAATCTTGAATAAACCCGACATGTCAAATAACCTCTTGATTGGCGGAGAAATTGCGCAAACTACCATCTCTCCATGAAGCTGCTTGATTTGTTTATACCTTCCTAAAACTACCCCTAGACCCGAACTATCCATAAAGGTGAGGTGTTCAAGGTTCAAGACAATGTGGCGGACTTCTTCGTTTTCAAGGGCTTTTGTTGCCTGCTCGCGAAGCTGGTCTGCAGTATGATGATCTAATTCACCACTAACTCGAATCAATAAGACGTCATGCTTCACTTCAATATCAATGTTAAGACTCACTATCCAAAGCCTCCTTATCTGGTATAGTGAGTCAAATTCTCCATTGATTGAGACAAATCCTTCTTAGGAACAAAACTAGTGCCTATTCGCTAAAACTAGATGGAATGGCAGAGTTTTCGACAATTCTGGCTGGAAATTCGGATTATTGTTGGCTTCCTGCTCTTGTAAACATCCCGAATGAGCGTTTATACAGGATCCACCAGCTGGCTTTTTCCACGTTTGCATCGGCAACTAGAGGCGTTTCTGCAAGGGTTTTTCCGTCTTTGACGAGCTTTAAAGTACCTACTCTGTCACCTTTTTCCACAGGTGCTTTAAGGCTTTTATTCAAAGTGATCTTCTGCTTTACATCCTTTACGTCTGCTCCTTTTTTGGTCAATAGAGATACACTTTCAGATGTAACAGCGTTTATTGTCTTCTGGTCTCCTTTGCTGATGGCTGCTTTTCCAAGTGCATGTCCTTTCTTGAACATAGGATGCGTCTGGTACTGGCTGAAGGCATAATCCAGCATTTTCGTTACCTGTGCATTCCTGGCCTTGGAAGTTTGCGCTCCAAACACGACTGCAATCGCACGCATACCATCCTTTTGAGCTGTAGCCGTCAGGCAATATTTCGCCTCATTTGTGAATCCTGTTTTCAGCCCATCCACTCCTGGATAAAAACGAACTAGCTTATTCGTGTTGACCAGCCAGAATTTCTTATCAGAGTCCTCTCGGAGATAATCTTCGTACGTTCCAGTGAACTTGGTGATTTTTTCGTACTTCAGCAATTCTTTCGCCATCATGGCCATGTCATAAGCCGAGCTGTAATGCCCTTCGACAGGCAAACCAGTGGTGTTCTTGAATACTGTATTCTTGAGGCCAAGCTCATTCACTTTTGCATTCATCATTTTGACGAATGCTTCTTCAGACCCGCCAATTCGCTCAGCCATCGCCACGGACGCATCATTCCCTGAGCCGATCGCGATTCCTTTCAACAATTGCTCAACTGTCATTTCTTCTCCTGGCTCCAGGAAGATCTGAGAACCACCCATTGAAGCGGCATATTCACTGGCCCGGACCTTTTCGTCCATTTTCAGCCTTCCTTCATCGAGCGCTTCCATGATCAGAAGCATCGTCATGATTTTGGTCATGCTCGCAGGCGGCAGCTTTTCATGACTATTTTTATCAAAAAGAACCTGACCAGTATCACGTTCAATCAATATAGCTGAACTGGCATCATTGGCCAGTCCCGAGTCTCCTTCATTCGCATATCCTTTTGGGGAGATAATTGCAGCGCCCATCATAAAAACAAGCAGTAAACTCGTCAACTTTTTCAGATTCATGGCCATAACCCTCCTATCTTTATAGGGTCTATTTTTTCCAATGAATCCATTTTTATACAAACAAGGTATATAAAACCGATATTTTTGCACACAAAAAAGCGAAGAGTTGCCTCTTCGCTTCCTTTAACCTACATTACTCTGTAATTTCTTCATGAACCAAAATTGGTGCATCAACATGTTCACTTGTAACCTTAATATTTTCATACAGCATTTCTTTCACTTCGTTTACATCCTCAAAGTTGCTGTAAATTGTTAGAAGTGATTCTCCTTTTTCTACCTTGTCGCCAATTTTCTTGCGAAGCACAAGGCCGACTGCCAGGTCAATTACGGATTCCTTCGTAGCTCTTCCTGCACCTAGCAGCATGGCTGCTGTTCCTACTTCATCAGCGACTATTTCAGATACATAGCCTGCTTCTCTGGCTTCAAGCTCGAAGGTGAATTTTGCCTGAGGAAGCCTGCTTGGATCATCGACAACGGATGCATCGCCGCCCTGGGATGCCAGGAATACTTTGAATGTTTCAAGTGCAGTTCCGTTCTTGATCACTTCTTCCAGCTTGCTGCGTGCTTCTCCAAGGGACTCAGCTTTTCCAGCAAGGAATACCATATGGCTGCCGAGCGTCAAGCAAAGTTCAGTCAGGTCTTCTGGACCTTCACCCTTCAATGTATCAATCGCTTCCTTAACCTCTAAAGCGTTTCCGATCGCATATCCTAGCGGCTGGCTCATATCGGAAATGACAGCCATTGTCCTGCGGCCTACATTATTACCGATGCGGACCATTGCCTTAGCTAGTTCACGGGAATCGTCGAGAGTCTTCATGAATGCTCCAGCACCTGTTTTTACATCCAGGACGATTGCATCAGCGCCCGCGGCAATCTTTTTGCTCATGATGGAACTCGCAATCAAAGGAATGCTGTCCACCGTTGCCGTTACATCACGCAAAGAATAAAGCTTTTTATCAGCCGGAGTCAGGTTTCCGCTCTGGCCGATGACCGCGATTTTATTTTTATTTACAAGATCGATGAATTCCTCATTGTCGATTTCAACATGGAATCCTTCAACAGCCTCCAGTTTGTCGATGGTTCCTCCTGTGTGGCCAAGTCCGCGCCCCGACATTTTTGCAACCGGGACACCCAAAGCTGCCACTAAAGGCCCTAGGACAAGAGTAGTTGTATCACCTACACCGCCTGTAGAGTGCTTATCAACTTTCACGCCTTCAATCGCAGATAGGTCAATCTGGTCCCCAGACTTCACCATTGCCATTGTAAGGTCTGCGCGTTCTTTCTCCGTCATGCCCTGGAAGAAAATCGCCATCGTCAGCGCACTTACCTGGTAGTCCGGGATTGAGCCATCTGTATACCCATCCACAAAAAACTGTATTTCTCCAGTTGATAATTCATGTCCGTCTCGTTTTTTTTCGATAACGTCAACCATTCTCATCATTATCACCACTTATTATTATTTAGCCGGTAAGCTATTAATTACTTCTTTCCTAACGTTTTTACGATTTCATTTACTAGCAACAGGAAGCTTGACTTCACCTTTTCAGTTGTTTCGATTACCTCATCATGGCTCAGTGGCTGGTCAAGAATTCCCGCAGCCATATTAGAAATGCAAGAGATTCCCAGTACTTCCAAACCAGAATGCCTTGCTACCATGACTTCAGGAACGGTCGACATACCAACTGCGTCTCCGCCCATTGTACGAATCATGCGTACTTCAGCAGGTGTTTCGTAAACTGGCCCAGGGTTGCCAAAATAAACTCCCTCTTTCACATGAAGGTTGTTCTTGTCAGCAACCTCTTTAGCGACTGCTCTTAATTTCTTTGAATATGCTTCGCTCATATCAGGGAAACGCACGCCGAAACGTGAATCGTTTGGTCCAATCAACGGATTAGTTCCCATATTGTTGATATGGTCTGTTATGATCACCAAATCGCCTGGCTCAAAGCTCTCGTTGACGCCGCCAGCTGCGTTCGTAACGATCAGTTTTTCAATTCCGAGTTCTTTCATGACGCGTACCGGAAAGGTAACCTTATCCATGCTATAGCCTTCGTAAAAATGGAAACGCCCCTGCATGGCGATTACTTCCACACCGCTAAGCTGTCCGCAAACAAGCTGACCAGCGTGGCCTTCTACAGTCGAAACCGGGAAACCCGGGATTTCGTTGTAAGGAATCTTAACCGGGTTTTCGATATCATCAGCAAGAACACCAAGGCCCGAACCGAGAATTAACCCAATTTTAGGCTGCTGCTTAAGCTTATCATTTATAAAAGATGCTGCATTTTGAATTTGATTGTAATCCATGTAATCCACTCCTTATTTCAATTCATTTAGGAAGCTTGTTCCGTGGTCTGGCATTTTCACGTTAAAGTTTTCTGCAACAGTTGCTCCGATATCTGCAAATGTCTTACGGACTGGAAGTTCTTTTCCTTCGTTCATTCCTTTTGAATAGACGAGGAGCGGCACATATTCGCGTGTATGGTCTGTTCCAGGATGAACCGGATCATTTCCGTGGTCCGCAGTAATGATAAGAAGGTCCTCTTCTTTCAATTTTTCGAATACCTCAGGAAGACGGGCATCGTATTCCTCCAGTGCATTGCCATAACCCTCAGGATCTCGGCGGTGTCCGAACAAAGCATCAAAATCTACTAGGTTCAGGAAGCTCAAGCCTGTAAAATCCTGATCGAGGGTTTGCAGCAATTTATCCATTCCATCCATATTGGATACCGTGCGAAGAGATTCAGTTACCCCTTCTCCGTCATAAATATCTGAGATTTTACCGATAGCCAATACGTCCAGACCTGAATCCTTAAGTTCATTCATAACTGTTCTGCCAAATGGCTTCAGCGCATAGTCATGCCGGTTGGATGTACGTTTGAATTCCCCTGGTTCACCGATAAATGGTCTTGCGATGACCCTTCCGACCATGTATTTTTCATCTAGCGTCAATTCCCTGGCAATTTTACAAATATCATAAAGCTCTTCTATAGGAATGATTTCTTCGTGAGCAGCAATCTGCAGTACTGAATCAGCAGATGTATAAACAATCAGCGCCCCCGTCTTCAAATGCTCTTCGCCAAGCTCTACAAGGATTTCCGTTCCGCTTGCCGGCTTGTTTCCGATGACCTTCCTGCCGGTACGCGTTTCGAGCTCAGAAATCAACTCATCCGGGAATCCATCAGGGAATACCTGGAATGGTGTCTGGATATTCAGACCCATAATCTCCCAGTGGCCTGTCATTGTGTCCTTGCCGTTAGAAGCTTCTTCCATCTTTGTGTAGTAGGCCAGTGGCTTTTCAGCAGGTGCGATGCCTTGGATTTCCTCGATGTTGCTGAGGCCGAGTTGGCCCATGTTCGGCATTTTCAAGCCATTCATTCTTTCTCCGATATGGCCAAGTGTATGGGATCCTTTATCACCAAACTTTTCGGCATCTGGAGCTTCTCCGATTCCGACTGAATCCATGACGATCAAAAACACTCTTTTATATGTATTCGACATTCCTTCTCCTCCTTAAAAGTGTGAATGCGTTACTAACCTTTTAACAATTTTATGTTACCCTTTTTTGTTTCAGTTAATCGAATGCTTGCGTTTTCATTTGTCAGAAGTCTGACATCTCCATTGTACTAAATAAAAATAAAAACACAAGAAAAAAAGCCGGGTTTTAGCCGGTCTTTTATGACAATTCTATGAAACTATTACCTTGCCGAGTACACATTCCTGCTGCTAACAACCTTGCAGAAATACATGAACCCATCCGCTCCTAGGCGCGTGGATGGAATTTTGTGTAAACATCCTTTAGCCTCGTCTTTGTCACATGGGTATAGATTTGTGTGGTCGAGATGTCCGCATGGCCCAGCATTTCTTGCACGGCGCGAAGGTCGGCTCCATTTTCAAGCAGGTGGGTGGCAAATGAATGGCGCATCGTGTGCGGAGTCAACTCTTTCTCAATCCCCGCTTCTGTCGCAAGCCGTTTGAGGATTTTCCAGAACCCTTGTCGTGACAGGCCTTTCCCATGATGATTCAAGAATAAAGAGTCATCCTTATGTTTTTTCGATACAAGCTTTGGGCGGCCCTTTTCAAGGTATTGTTCAATCGCATCAGAAGCCGTTTTGCCAATCGGTATGATTCTTTCCTTGCTCCCTTTCCCCATGCAGCGGACAAATCCCATTGTCAGGTGGATATCAGACAATGTCAGTCCGATCAGCTCGCTCACACGGATTCCGGTGGCATACATCATTTCCAGCATTGCCTTATCACGATAGCCAAAATGGTCCGTCAGCTTTGGGCTGTCGAGAAGTGTCTCTACCTCTTCCATACTCAAAACTTTAGGCAAGGATCGTTCATGCTGAGGGCTCTCGATATGGACAGTCGGGTCATGGTCAACCGCCTTTTCCCGCAGCAGGAAGTGGTGGAAAGCCCTTATCGAGGCGATATGTCTTGCCAGTGTTTTTGAAGATTTACCTGAGTCTTTCAAATGCCCTAAAAAATGGACAATCTGCGGTCGCTGCACACCATTTAAGTCCCCAAGCTGTTCAACATTTTTAAGATATGTGATATAACTGTTCAAGTCGCGTTTATAAGATACGATCGTGTTCTTTGAAAGTCCCTTTTCAACTACTAAAAAGTGGATAAAGTCGTCGAGCCTGTCTTCCATTTTTATTACTCCCCATTCAGATAAAACAGTATCAGCCTTTCAAACATACTTCCCTTTTCTTCATCAAAAGTTCCTGATACCTTTATAGCCGCTCCCTCTGGTGCGTCATATCGATGATAGCTTTCATACTCTTCATTAATCCACATGATACCATAATAAAATAAGATTGTGCATCCAGTGAATAATATAAAGACCTTTAATGTGTGCAGTACCAAGCTAAACCACGATTTCATTTTCTTGCCTCCAACTCGACACATAGAACAATTGATGCAACTTTTTAATATTCATCTCATGTTCTATTCGACTTTACTTATTTACTAATCTGTATGCCAATTTGGACAAGAATTATACCTGAACATGGTGCCATTTTAATAAAAATAAAAAACCCTTTCTCCATGGGAAAAAGGGTTTTGGATCATTCAGTTTCAGCCGTCTCTTTTCCCTGGCATCTATGGCAAATGCCATGGAAAGTCAGGCGGTGGTCCTTGATTTTAAATTTCCAGTCTCTTTCAACGATTTCTTCCACATCTTCAAGAAGGTCGTCCTGGATTTCATCCACTGCTCCGCATTCGATGCAGACCAAATGGTGGTGGAAATGGGCAGCGCCTTCCTGGCGGAGATCGTAACGGGATACACCGTCGCCGAAGTTGATTTTATCGACAATTTTCAGTTCAGTCAGCAGTTCAAGTGTCCGGTATACTGTTGCAAGGCCGATCTCAGGAGATTTTTCTTTGACAAGCAAATAAACATCTTCCGCACTTAAGTGGTCTTCTTCATGTTCAAGCAATACTCGAACGGTAGCTTCACGCTGCGGCGTTAATTTATAGCTGGACGAATGCAGCTGTTTCTTGATTCTCTCAATTCTGTTTTCCATTTCGATACTCTCACTCCCCCGCCACTATTCTTTTATTATATCAGAAGGGGAATGAGATTCAAAATAAAATTATTACAAATAAGAAACAAGAGTTATTATCAGTTAAAAGTAATTTTAATTTATTGAGTTGATGACTGCTTTCAACAGTGCCGGAGATAAATACGCCTCTACCCCTGCGGCCACAGCCAGGAATACAAGCGCGGCGACAAATGAAAAGATATATCTAAAAAACTGCGGCATGATCGGCTGGTTGATTTTCTTCATGAACTGGTTCCTAATCATTTTCAATGAAAAAGTCACCGCCATTGCTGCTGTGATAATGAAAACCGGTATAATGATGAAGTTTTGCGGAAGGATGGAAACAAAGGATAAGAGGAATCCGTCCCATTGCATTTGGTTAACGAGAAAGCCTACTGTGAAACCAACAACCATCCCCTTCATGAAAAGCAGGATCAAAATGACGGGAAGCCCTATGATTGAAACCCCGAGAATCCAGATGAGCCCAATGAATTTTCCATTGTGCAGAAAGCTCTGCAAAAATAGATCCTTTCCGTCCGCCACTTTCCCGGATGCTGCCTGGCCAAAAAACTGTGATAAATAATAAAATAAATCCTCTTTTTGAGTGAAGCTTAGGCTGTTTACTATTATTGCCCCAAAGATGACTCCCATCAAAAACAGGACAATGACAAAAAGATAGATTGAGGAATATTCTCTTAAATGGGTTACTGCGACGTCCTGGTACCTTCGTTTCTTCATCTCTTTTCCTCCTGCATATTGGTTACTACCATCATATGCAAGGACATAGAGTCTATGACTGCAAAGCTCCCAATTTGGTTTAATAGAAAACAAAAAGCGTAAGCGCCTTGGTCAGCCCCGACAAGCGCTGCCCGCCTATAACGCCACGTCCAATTGACCGGACTTTTTTAATCAGTTATTTTCCCGTATTTCCCTCCCCCGCCTGCTTGGAAGGCGAGATGTCCTTTTCTTGCCTTATCTATGGTAATGGCTGTCTTTTCAGGAATAACTTTTTTTAAAGAATCGAGAGGCACTGAGTGAAGGACTGCCATTTCTGTTCCAAAATGATCCATCAGCTTTTCTAGCATTTTCGGTCCAAGACCCGGAATAAATTCGAGCGGCACCTGGTGGATATAAGGAGGCCTCACATATTGATTTCCCTCTGATGAACTTAGTTCCTGAATTCTGTCGGCGACCCCTTTTATTTGTTTGACAGATCCGCATTCTGAGCACGCTTCACCATATGCTGGATTGTAAGCCAGGCATTCTGCACAGACTGTCCGATGATACTTTCCAAGCTGCGGATCCAAACCATAATTCGCTTTGATACCCCGGCCTTCCGCTTGCTTTAACGCAAGTTTCAGTTCCCGGAAGGATGGCTCAGCCATTTCAATTTTCTGGTATTCTCTCGCGATTTTCGCAAGTGAATGGGCATCGGAGTTCGTTACAAACGAATAGCCGTGAAGCTCAGCCAGCTGGTCAGCCATTTTCGTATCCGAGCTTAAGCCTAATTCAATGCCATCGATCAGGTCCGCATCAAAAACCTCAGTAAAAGAATTCTTGACTCCTTTGCCGTATAGGCTTTTGAAGGGTGTAAATACATGAGCAGGAATGAAAATACCACCAAGTTCCTTAACCTTCTTCTGCAAAACAAGCCCGGAAATATAGACTCTTTGGGAGCTAAGATGAATATTTTTCATGTGGTTTTCAAGCCATCTTGAAAAAGCTCTCATCGTCTGCAGGGTGGGCAGATAGCATAATACATGAATAGGCCCCTGGGTGCTTTCATCATTTATCTCAAGCTCGGAACCAAGGATGATACTCATTCCGCCATAATGAAGTCCGCCTTCTGGATGTTCCTGCAGCTCACCTGCTTCAAGCAAATCTTCCATTTCATCAAGAACTTCCGGTGAATGGCTGTCTATGACTCCTATCATATTCAATCCTTTATAATCCCTTGCGTGGCGGATAATATTACTGAACGTCAGTGATTTTGCTCCGGTGATTTTTACAGCTCGGCCTGATTTCGTCCTGCCTATATGAATGTGTAGATCAACGAAGTATTCCTGCATTTACTTTTCTAATGCCTCCTGCAATTGCAGGTGCTGTACTGCATATGCTGTTTTTGCATCGAAGATTTTTTGTTCCTTTATAAGCTGGATTGCCTCTTCAAGCGTTAACTCCATCAAGTTGACAAACTCGTCTTCATCCGCTGCTGCGGGATTGGCTTTTTTATTCAGCCCTGTTGCTTTATATACATGGATGATTTCATCTGCGAATCCTGGAGATGTGTAGAAGGAAATAAGCCATTCCATATTCGCGCATTCATATCCCGTTTCTTCCTCAAGCTCACGGGCAGCACAAACTTCCGGCTTCTCGCCTGCCTCAAGCTTGCCTGCCGGAATCTCGACGATCGTCCTTTCAAGAGCCTTCCTATATTGTTCCACCATGATGATTTTATGATCAGCAGTGACAGGAATGACCGCGACAGCACCTGGATGCTTGACGATCTCCCTTTTTGATGTTTTTCCATTCGGCAATTCTACATCGTCCACCTGCAGGCTAATGACCTTTCCTGTAAAAATCTGCTCTGTCTTCAATGTTTTTTCTTCAAGAGATTTCATACATGTCCACTCCTGTTCTAATCCGATATCAAATGCTCATACATTTTACCATACTTATCCGAAAGGAGTATGCCAATGAAAATTTACGTCCATGGCCAGGGAATCACTTTAGCCGGTAAAGTATGGGAAATCAAAACCACGTTAAAAGAGTATGGCAAAAAGCATGAACTTGTAAAAGATTGGGTTGAGACTATCAATCAGCCGGATCGCCGTCCAGAATAGTTGATTGCACTCCGTTCCTTTCGTTAAAATAAAACCAACATTGGATCGGAGTGATTTCTTATGAAGAGACGGAAACTGGGTACATCTAATTTGTTTGTCAGTGAAATAGGCCTTGGCTGTATGTCACTTGGAACGGATTACTCGAAAGCACAGGCGGTGATTGAAGCTGCATTGGAAGAAGGAATCAACTATTTTGATACCGCTGACTTGTATGATTTCGGGGAAAATGAAAAGGTTGTCGGACAAGCCTTGAAGAAAGCCAGGGAGCAGGTCATCATCGCTACGAAATCCGGCAATCGGTGGACCGACGCGAAAGACAGCTGGACCTGGGATCCATCGAAGGCATACGTTAAAGAAGCCGTGAAGAAGAGCTTGAAAAGACTAAATACCGATTATATTGACCTTTATCAGCTGCACGGAGGGACAATTGAAGACAATATTGACGAAACTATTGAGGCTTTTGAAGAATTGAAAGATGAAGGCTATATTAAGTATTACGGCATTTCGTCCATTAGGCCGAATGTCATTCGTGAATATGCTCAAAAATCAAACATTGTCTCTGTCATGATGCAATACAGCATACTTGACCGCCGCCCTGAAGAAGAAGCACTCCCGCTCCTTCATGGTCACAACATCAGTGTGGTAACGAGAGGCACGGTCGCTAAAGGCATGCTGAGTGACAGAATGCTCGAGAAGGCAGCTTCGAAAGGATATCTTGATTACAGCTATGAGGAATTGGAAGAAGTTCTTCCTTTACTGAAAGAGAAGCTCGCCTCATCCAAGTCCCTTACTGAAGTCGCCATTCAGTATAACTTAGCCAACCCTGCAGTGGCTTCCATTGTCGCAGGTGCAAGCACCCCGGAACAAATCAAGGAAAATGCCAGGGCTGCAGGTTCCCCTTCACTGTCTCCTCAAGAGATAAGTTTAATTAAGTCAATAACAAAGGCCAACAAATACGACCAGCACAGATAATATCTGGAAACCAAAAAAGGAACACTTTCGTTTTTTTATGCGAAAGTGTTCCTTTTTTCGTTTTGCAAGTCTCTTCCACTTTAAAACCTTATGCCAGCATCAGCAAGAGTGTATAGCCGGCCAATCCAGCGGCAAAGGCCCAGAAGTTGCTCTCCCTTTCCTCCGGGAGTTCTTCCTTCATTACATTTAAGATGACTCCGCCTGCAAGAAGGGCGAAAAGCAAGGCTATAATGTTTTCATTCACATTCCATGTGATGCCGATTGCCCAGCCTGCCAATATCGCGGCAGCAAGCAACCATCTCCCTACACGATCATACATTTCCTTATGCGCTTCCCTCAACGCATGGTCACTGGTGATGAAATGGACGGCAAGTGCAATAAAGTAAAAGACCAGTCCCATTACCCTTTCCTGTTCTCCATGAAGCAGTAAATATCCTATTAAACTGTTATAAAGGAAAAATGCAATGATATGGATCCAAAATACACCTTTCGAAGCCCGGTCCATATTGTTTTCCCTTTGCTGTTTTTTCTTTGAGGTCTTTACCATCCGTTCCAGCCCATAAAAAATGGCCAAACCAATCATAGCAACAATATATGTATGGTTTTCGAAGAACTTCAAGCCATCTGATTGAATACTCCTGTCAAGGACCTCGTTATGTTTATTCAACTCCGGTAGCAGGTGGATGAATACATAGGCTACAGAAATGCCTCCTGCAGCTGAAAGCAATCTGCTTCGAGGGACGTTGTCGAGGAAAGGTAAAAATCTAGAAAATAAATGGATGAATACGAATCCGGCTGCGAGTAAAAATGTTATAAGTAACAAGGCTTTGCTCCTTTGCTTTTTTTACCTTATTGCCCTTTCGCACAGGACGCAAAACGTTTGTTATTTAGACTCTTTTCGAAAACTTGCTATTTTCTCAACGAAAAGTATTACGAGTATAAATGTACTCTATGTCCAGGAGTTCCTCGAAAAGAGCCCAGATACTTTTATTTAGAGAGTTAGAAGCCCATGATCGACAGCAACAATCAATGCGGAAACCTTTATCTTGCTGGCCTCCATTGCATTGCTTTTTGCTCAAGCTCCTTCACTATCGGAGATTTTTCAGCTATGTAGGATTCGATATCATATTCATATTTTTGGGCAGCTATTTCTTTTACAGCAGCGTATTTGCTGGCCTGCAGAGGGTGAGCCCTTAAGTAATCACGGAAAACAAGATGCCTGTATAATTGATGGCTGCCTTTTTCAAACGAATGCAAATGAACTTTTCGAATCCCATTTTCATCATGTTTTTGAAAATAGCGCCTCCCTGGGATGCCATTTTCCCCCTTCGCCTTGTAGCCGGCAGCCTCTATGGCAGCTGTTGCCATTTCAACTTGTTCAAGGCTATCAGCTGCTAACATGATGTCTATGATCGGCTTGGCGCTAAGTCCGGGAACTGATGTACTGCCGATATGGTGTATTTCAATCTTTGCCGGTTCAAAGATGGATTCAAGAACCTGCTTCTCTTTTCCAAAAAGAGTTTTCCACTCAGGATTGTATGGAACTACTTCCACTCTTCTTCGGATCATTTGAACTTCTTCCAATCCATGTCGCTTTCAGTAAGCAATTCTTCGAAAGATTTATTCTTTTCCCTTAAACGCTTCTCTTCCTTCTTACGCTCTGATTCAGCGTGCTTTTTCTGTTCTTCCTCTTCCTTTAATTGCTGTTGCTGGGCTTTTAGCTTTTGCATGATATCCTGATTCAGGAGATCGCCCAGTGTTGCCGGCTTTTCCTCTTTCTTTACTTGCTGCTGGCGTTTTTGTTTCTTTTTCATAGTTGATCCCTCGGTTCTATGGTTTTTGGTAACTTTGTTTAATTTTCAGAGCCTTATTTTGGATTCTAAACGAGTCTGTTGATTTTCGTTCCGGGCGCTTCGCTTTCCGCGAGGAAGAATAATAAACTTAATACAAACGTTTTGATGAAATTATACCATCGGATGCTAACAATTAAAATTCTTCTGAGATTAATGCTGTTAAAGAAAAAGGAACGCCCTTTTATCAGGCGTTCCCGGTTTATCAATATGCGTCTAAGACAACTGAGTCGTCTACCTGTAATTCAGGTTCTGTTGATTTGAGGACATCGTCGACTGTGTAGCCGGATGCTACTTCAACAAGCTTCAGCCCGAAAGGCGTCACGTCAATGACCGCCATATCGGTGATGATCCGGTTGACCACACCTTTTCCTGTCAATGGCAGGCTGCACTCTTTAAGGATTTTCGCTTCACCGCTCTTGTTCACATGCTCCATAATGACGATGATTTTCTGGGCGCCGTGGACAAGGTCCATTGCACCGCCCATGCCTTTGATCATCTTTCCTGGAATCATCCAGTTAGCAAGATCGCCAGCTTCCGAGACTTCCATTCCGCCCAGGATGGCGATATTGATGTGTCCTCCGCGGATCATGGCAAAAGACTCAGCAGAATCAAAATACGCAGCACCTGGAATCGCCGTAACCGTTTCTTTGCCTGCGTTGATCAAATCTGGATCGACGCTGTCCTCGGCTGGATAAGGTCCAATCCCAAGCAAGCCGTTTTCAGACTGAAGGACAACCTGCTTGTCGTCAGAAATGAAGTTTGCCACGAGTGTCGGCATTCCGATTCCAAGGTTTACGTAAAAACCATTTTCGATTTCTTTTTCTGCCCGGCGCGCGATTTTCTCCCGGACATTCCCTTTGTTTTTAATCATATGCCTTCTCCTTTCATGTTCAGCCAGAGTTAACTTCTCACCGTCAGCCTTTCAATCCGCTTTTCCTGATTTCCCTCAATCAGTGTCTGGACATAGATGCTTGGTGTATGGATGCTGTTCGGGTCTAATTCTCCCACTTCATATAGATTTTCAACTTCGGCAATCGTGACCCTGCCGGCTGCTGCAATCATCGGATTGAAGTTCCTCGCCGTTTTATGATAGACGAGATTGCCCATCTTATCGCCCTTCCACGCTCTGACAATGCTGAAATCCGCTGTCAGCGACTCTTCAAGGAGATACTCTTTGCCATTGAACATGCGTGTTTCTTTGCCCTCAGCAATCGGCGTACCTACTCCTGCCGGTGTATAGAAAGCCGGAATGCCAGCACCGCCTGCCCTGATTTTTTCCGCCAGCGTACCTTGTGGAATCAATTCGACTTCGATCTCACCGGACAATACCTGTCTTTCGAACTCCTTGTTTTCCCCCACATAGGAACCTACCATTTTCTTTATCTGCTTATTTTTCAGCAGCAGGCCAAGTCCCCAATCGTCAACACCGCAGTTATTTGAAATGACGGTCAGGTCTCTTACTCCTTTTTCGACAAGCGCAAGGATTACGTTTTCAGGAATCCCGCAGAGGCCGAAGCCGCCAACCATCAGGGTTGCGCCATCATGGATATCCGCTACGGCATCTTGAAAGGATGTGCAAATTCTTTTCATCGTTATTCCCCCTTTAACTATGGATAGAACTGGCGCAGCCGCCATAATGACAGGCTGCCAGAGTTGCTTATCAGTATTAAAGATTAATAGTTTTATGCAAGTTCCACTACCGTGGCGACACCCTGCCCGCCTCCGATACAAAGTGTGGCAAGGCCTTTCTTCGCTTGTCTCCTCTGCATTTCATGGATCAGTGTAACAAGGATTCTCGCGCCGCTGGCTCCAATTGGATGGCCTAGCGCTATTGCTCCGCCATTTACATTCAGGATTTCCTTGTTGAATTTCAGCTCACGATCAACGGCGAGTGACTGTGCGGCAAACGCTTCATTCGCCTCGATCAGCTCCATATCTTCCATCCTCATGCCCGCTTTATTCAAAGCTTTCTTAACTGCGTCAACCGGTCCGATGCCCATGATACTCGGGTCAACACCAGCACTGGCGTTTGCCTTGATGACGACAAGCGGTTTCAGGCCAAGTTCCTCAGCCTTTGACCGGCTCATGACAACGAGAGCAGCTGCTCCGTCATTTATTCCTGAAGCGTTGCCTGCTGTTACGCTGCCATCCTTTTTGAATGCAGGACGCAGTCCGCCCAACTTTTCTGCGGTTGTGCCTTTTTTCGGGTATTCATCAGTATCAAAAACGACCGGTTCACCTTTTCGCTGCGGGATTTCAATCGGCACGATTTCATCCTTGAACTTGCCTTCTTCAATTGCTTTTACAGCCTTTTCCTGGCTGGATGCTGCAAATTCGTCCTGTTCTCCGCGGCCAATGTCATATTTCGAACAGAGGTTTTCTGCCGTCACACCCATATGATAATCATTGAACGCACACCACAGACCGTCTGAAATCATGCTGTCCACGAGCTTCTGATCACCCATCTTGAAGCCATCACGCGCGTTTTTCAATAAATATGGAGCCTGGCTCATATTCTCCATTCCGCCGGCAACAACAACCTCAGCATCTCCGGCAATGATCGCCTGTGCTGCCAGATGGACAGCCTTCAAGCCTGATCCACATACTTTATTGATGGTCATTGAGGAAGCGCTTTCAGGAATGCCCGCCTTAATCGCTGCCTGTCTTGCAGGGTTTTGCCCAACACCTGCCTGGAGAACGTTCCCCATGATAATTTCATCCACTTGATCAGGCTGGACACCTGCCTGCTTCAGGGCATCTTTAATTACTGCGGCACCTAAATCTGGTGCGGAAATATTTTTCAAGCTTCCATTAAAGCTGCCAATAGCCGTTCTTACTGCAGCTACGATTACTGCTTCAGTCTTGCTCAAACTTCTCACCCTTTCTCTAGTTCTCACCTTTTTATTACTTCTATTGCCTTTGATAAAATCCCTTTTATTTTATCAAAATTTTATTTATTCTTGCATTTTTAAAAATATTCTATTTACAATTAAGATATCTTAAGAGGAGGGGTATATCAAATGCTGCAGCTTCCCAAGAAGGTTGAAATAATTGAAGTTGGCCCGAGAGACGGGCTTCAAAATGAAAAGAGTTTTGTCCCTACAGAAGTGAAAAAAGAATTTATCCATTCATTGAAGGGTGCCGGAATCAAAGAAATGGAGCTTACTTCCTTCGTCTCCCCTAAATGGGTTCCGCAGATGGGAGATGCTGCCGAAATCGTTGCCGACTGTCTTGACAGCGACACGAGGAATATCGTCCTCGCTCCTAATAAAAAGGGGATTGAACGCGTCTATATGACGGGGTGCAAAGCGGTCGCTGTCTTCGTTGGTGTCAGCAATACTTTCAACCAGAAAAATATCAATAAAACGACTGCCGAAAGCCTTGCCGAGGTCCTTCCATTGATTGCTGAGCTTAAGTCGAAGGATTATTTTGTCCGTGCGTGCATCTCAACTGCTTTTTATTGCCCATATGAAGGCAAGGTTGACGAAGATGAAGTCCTTGCCCTATGCGGTGAATTCGTTGATGCCGGGGTCGATGAACTGAGTGTCGCCGATACCATTGGCATGGCTGCACCCCATGAGTCCTATTCCTTATTTTCGAAATTAAAGGATGCTTACCCGGATGTGATGCTGACTGCGCATTTCCATGATACAAGAAAGCTGGCCCTGTCGAATATTTTGGCCTCACTTCAGGCTGGTGTCACCCGCTTTGATACGTCAGCCGGCGGGCTTGGCGGCTGTCCATTCGCCCCTGGTGCTGCAGGCAACGCAGCTACTGAGGATGTCGTCTATATGCTTCACAGGATGGGAATCGACACCGGCGTCAACCTTGATATGATGCTCAAGGCCATTGAGGTGGTCAAGCCTCATCTCTCAAGGCAAATTGAAAGCACTTATTTCAAGCTGAATTCTGTTACAGTTTAACTTTTTGCATAAGCTCCTGAATATAAATCCATCTTATTAGATGAGGTAATTTTGAAGAAGGGAGCATGTTGCATGAGCCAAAAACGTGACAAAGGCTACAGCCAGCAAGGCAAGCCAAACGCAGATACAGTAAAACAGCAGATTGCCGCCGAGGATCTTGAAAAAGCGATCCACCCGACAAAGCGTCAAAACTCAGAGCAATAATTTATGGTGGACCGCCTATTCGGCGGTCTTTTTCATGTTTGTATTATCCAGACTAATGGTAAAATAAAGAAAACAGATTATCGGAGGGTTGAGCTTGAGAAGAGCGTTTCGCGTGCTATTTTCTTTTTTGTTTGTCCTGACCTCGCTCGGGGTTTTTATATCTAATAAAGTCATGTTCCTAAAAAGGAAAGATGACGAAGAAATTTTCAACCGAGAAGCGAAAGCCGGCCATCTGGTGCCTGATGAATATGATTCACTGCCAAAAACGGAAGTCATCATTCCTTCGTCCTTTGGCTACTCATTGAAGGCTGTCCTCGTTGAACCGCACGACACAAACCGTTACATCATCATTGCCCATGGAGTTACCCAGAGCAAGACCAATTCAGTAAAATATATGAACCTATTTTTGAATCGGGGCTTCAATGCCGTTATCTACGACCACCGCCGCCATGGGGAGTCCGGCGGGAAGACCACCAGCTATGGTTATTATGAGAAGTTTGACCTTAAATCGGTGGTAGACTGGTTAAGGGAGGAGAAGGGTCCCGATTTGCTTCTTGGCATCCACGGAGAGTCCATGGGAGCCGCTACCCTGCTCCTTTATGCAGGCATGATTAAGGATGGAGCGGACTTCTATGTGGCAGATTGCCCTTTCTCTGACTTCAGTGAACAGCTCGCTTACCGCATCAAGGAAGAGGTCAAGTTTTTGCCGCCAAAACTATTGCTGCCGGTTGCCAGCATGTTCGTCCGCATCCGTGATAAATATTCATTGAGCCAGGTATCTCCGATTGCGGTTATCGAAAATATTAAAAACCCCATCCTGTTCATCCATAGCCGCAAGGACGACTTCATCCTGCCATCGATGACCGAGGCCTTGTTTGAACAGAAACAAGGGCCAAAGAAGCTATTCATGGCCGAAAACGGGCTCCATGCTCAATCGTACAGCGAGAACCGGGAGCAATATGAGAAGGTGCTTGATGAATTTCTTGAGGAATATGTCTTTGCCGATCATGGAAGTACGGGCGCGGACCATTAATATAGGTTGAGCGAGGCTGCATCTTACGCTTTGGTTCGTTATCTGCTTGATTTATCTAATCCGCTTTTCTATCATACACATTTCTCTTGTTCCGGCTTCTGTTTGTCCGATAGAGCTCTTCTATCGGACATTTTTCTCTTTCCTCGTATAACAACGTTTGGCCGTTAGAGACTGAGCTCCAATAAAAAAAGATTGGCTCGCCCCTGAGCCAATCCTTTACTGTTTTTCTCCCTGGCGATCGATTTCTTTGCCAGCGGCGTCCAGTGCCCTGACTTCCTTGTAATCGCCAATTGCGTAATAATAGCGTTCGTTTTCCTTTTTAAAAATTTCTATTTTGGTAAACTTGCCATCCGGTCCTGCAGCTTCTATTGTTTTGATGTCCGGATTCAAGACTTTCCCAAAAATCACCGGAATCTTTGTATCCAATGTTCCGTCTTCATTAAAGGTTGTGAAAGTGTCGGCATACAGGAGCATGAAATCATTCTTATAATAAGTCCAGTGGTTATGCCCCGCATTTTCCCAGCCTTCTTTTTCGCTGCCTTTGATATAGGCGACTGCCAGCGCGTCGAATGTGCTTGAGCCTTCTTTTTGCTCTGTTGTGTAAAAGATGAGATATCCATCCTCCACCTTTTCCTTGTGGACGATTTGTTTGATGTTGAACGGAATATCGTTTTGGATTGCTTCTCCCGCGGTCTTATAAGCGCATGCCGATAGCACAAGCACGCATAAAATGGTTATGGCTGACCTCCACAATTTTCCCATCCTTCTCCCCCTGCCTTTGCGTCAAACTTCTATGTATTTTCACATTCTACTTTCTTATTTAACCTTTTTTCCAGTTTTTTGTAAACTCATAACCCTCTTTTGTCATAGAAGCTCATTCTTGGATTAAGATATTCATTCGGGCTCTTTAACTGGAAACATCCATTGCTACCTTTATAATCCAGCGTCATTTCCTCATCAAAAAACACCTCTTTGGCTTTTTCAATATAAATCGGAATTCCGCCCGTTTCTATTTGATGCTCTTCCACATTTTTTTCGCTTTCAAACCAGAGGGCCGCTACCCCATTTACTGCACAGCCGCAGCCATCTATATCGTATTTTAATTTTATATAGCCTTGCTTGCCTGACATTTTTTCGTTCAGTTTATTTGATGCAGCTTCGGTGATTTTCAGCTTCATGATCGCTCTCCCCTTCCGATGCTTCATTTTACCATACAGAGAAATTTTTTACGTTTCAGAACCCTTTGGCGAAATGTCTTGCAATTTTTCTGTTTAACTCTTACTATCAAAGATAATTCTGACAATTTGGAAAGGGGTGCTTTTTTTGTCAAAAGTAACGATTAAAGTGAATGATAATGGTTCATTAAGGATTACTGGTGATGTTGAATTGCTGGATGGTGCCGGCAATAAGTATGAGATAAAGCCTGTTTTCTCGCTTTGCCGCTGTGGCATGAGCAAGAACATGCCGTTCTGTGATGCTTCCCATAAAGGGAACTTCGAATCGGTTGTCCGTGCTCCGCAAGCTGATGAAACGGAATAACTATCGAGGGCAATGGGGAATCCATTGCTCTTTTTTTACGAGGATTTCTTCTAGTGAACCGCTCTTAAAAGATGATGGTCCCTTTGAGCTTCAAAATGACGACTACCATCCTTCCGCAAGCCTGACATCGGCAATGCTGGAAATCCCGATCCGGTGGATTTCCTCGAATCTGTCAACGATATGGAGCTTCTGCCCAAGCTCATTCCAATAATGGATTTTTCCAATCACCAATTCATATTTTCTTTGCCTGTAATAAGTGATGCTGAGCGGGCGGTTATACTCCATCGCTTCGAGGATTGTTTCATTCAATTGTTCAAGCTGCTGTTCATCCAGCTGCTTTTCTTTTTCATATTCGTCCTCCTGTGCCCAGTCACGCAGCATCTTGACATGCTCCGGAAGCATCATTGACGTCCATTTAATTCTACCTCGGTCACGGATCATCTTTCTCTCCTCCTCCTTTTATCAACCCTTATGCCCGCCAACCAGTGCGGCGCGATGCCTTGCTGTTCCGGCTGCCGTATACGATACTGCTCTTAAGAGCGCTGACGATCCGTAGCGGCTGCGAATCCGGTCCATTGCATAGCCAAGCTCTTTCTTTTTCCAGCCGTTTTTTTCAAACAAATTCAATTGGAATTCGCTGTCGGTGACGAGGTTCCCGAGCGAAATCGAGATGCTTCGCACCGTCTTTCCCGTGTAGTTCTCGGCAAAAAGCTCGAGGCAGACGCGATACAGATCCATCGTGATATTGGTCGGCTCTTCAATTGTCCTAGAGCGATGGAAGCCTCCGCCGAATTCATCCTGGCTGTAGCCAACTCCGAAGCTGATGGTCCGGCCTGCCTTCCCATGGCTTCTTGCCCTGCGTGCGACCTCCTCGCACATTTCGAGGATCACATGCTTGATTTCCTCTTCTTCTTTATAGTCGCGAAGCAGGATCTGGCTTTTTCCAAAGCTGACCTGCCCTTCCATGATTGGGGCGCCGATATCCGAAAAGTCGATGCCCCATGCATGCCAGTACAGCTGGTTGCCCATGATGCCGAATTTTTTCTCCAATTTCTCCAGGTCATAGCGGGCTAGCTGGCCGACTGTAAAAATGCCCATGCTGTTCAATGTTTTCTCGACGCGGCGGCCGATTCCCCACATTTCCCTTAGCGGTGAAACATTCCACAGCTTCGTCTGGACATCATCATAGGTCCATTCAGCAATGCCCTTCTTTTTTGCATCGAGGTCAAGGCAGAGCTTCGACATCAGCATGTTCGGCCCGATTCCAATTGCGCAGGGAAGCTGGAATTCGCGCTCAATATCGTCTTTGATTTTTTTTGCGATTGAAGCAGCGTCTCCCCAAAGCTTCGAAGCTCCGTCAACCTTTATAAAGCTTTCGTCGACGCTGTAGGTGTGAATCGCTTCCTTCGGGACATAGCGATTAAATACACGGGAGATTTCTGTGGAGATTCGCAGGTAGGTGGACATCTGCGGATCAACGACAACAATCCGGGGATCATCGGGAATTTCAAATTTCCGTGATCCAGTCTTGATGCCAAACTCCTTTTTCAAACGCGGCGAGGCTGCGAGGACGACGCTTCCCGGGCGGTCAAGATTCCCGACAACAGCCAGGTAGCAGTCAAGAGGGTCGAGGCCGAGCATCACGGCGGAACAGCTCGCATAGAAGCTCTTCATATCCACACATAAAATTTTGTTTTGCGGCATTTCGCTGTAATCGACCATCTTTCTTTCCTCCCTTCTGCATGATATCTGCCAACAACAAGAACATCTGTTCCGTTTCATTATACCCATTATATTAAGCGAATATGCGTTCGGTTTCAATGGTAATTTTCCGGGTGACTGACTTAATTAAGGTGGAAATGGTGAGTGATGCCAAGACTGGAGATTTTTACGGAAGAGTGTTTTCAGAGCGAGCTTCGGAGTATAATCAGGTGAAGAGGTGCTGTTTACATGGATAAAGAACTCATTCGCAAAATGGTCCAGAAATGCTTCGTACAGTACCGGCATGATGGTTCACTGCCGTTCGGCGAGGCGGAATTCAATGAAATATACATAAAGATTGTAGACCAGAAAAATGCAGAGCCCGATGCTGATTTGCATGACCTAGTCCATGACGCGGTTTATGAATTTTTGGCAACATAAGAGTAAAGGCTGCCCTGCAAAACAGGACAGCCTTTGATTGACCAACTATTTCTGATTGAAAACTCTTTTGCCAAAAAGTTCGAATGTGCGGGGAAACAGCGAGTAAACAATGCTGCCTGGACTCATCCAGCGTGGCAGGTTGATTTCGCGTGTTCTCGTCATCATGCGGTTGACCACTTGTTTCGCCACGTATTCAGGCTGCAGCATAAAACGTTTTACATTTTTTACGTAGGTTCCCTGTTTATCCGCGACGTCAAAAAAGTTCGTAGCAATTGGACCCGGATTAACTGAAGTGACAAAGATGTGGTCATCAGCAACCTCCATCCGCAGGCTGTTCGTATACCCAAGCACTGCATGCTTTGTTGCCGAATAAACACTTGATTTAGGTGTGGCAATTTTGCCAGCCTGGGAAGCAATATTGATAATATGGCCGCTTCTCCTCTGTTTCATTGCAGGCAGTACCATCGAGGTGCAGGCCATCAAGCCGACGACATTGACATCAAACATCGTTTTGATATCTTCAATTTTCGCTTCATGAGCATAATCAAAAATACCAAAGCCGGCATTGTTGACCAATATATCAACATATCGGATATCAGTAAGCACTTCGGAGAAAACCCGCTTGATGGCTTCAGGGTCAGACACATCCAGCTGCTGGGCATGGACATTGATCGCATACTTTGATTGTAATTCCTTTTTTAAACTCTCCAATTTATCGATACTCCGGGCCAGAAGGACGAGATTCGCTCCGCGCGCAGCGCAAAGCCTGGCAATCTCGGCACCAATCCCCCCGGAGGCACCGGTAATTATAATATTTTTCCCTTTTAAGGATGACATCGTCTTTCACCTCATTTTGCTGTATAAACGAAGGATGTACCTTCTTCCCTGACTGAAATGGCGTCTAGGAATTGTAAATAATCAAGCTGGCCGACTGTTTCCGAAATGGTCAGATTCAGTTCACGCTCATACACTGTCGGGAAGAGCAATTTGCAAATTCCAAAAACAGTGAGTTCCCTGCCTTCAAGCATTCCCCTTACCTGCAATGCCCTGTCATGCTGGCGGGCCAGTCTTTTTTCGATCAGGCTATGCAATTCTGTTATTTCCGTTCCATGTCCTGTATATACTAGCCCAATCGGGTACTCCTGCAGCTTTTTTAGTGTAGCATTATATTGGACCAGCGGCTTTGGCCTTTCACTTTCACCTGGCAGCGGCGGCTCAAGCAATGGATTCGGTGAGATCCCGGCAAGGACCGTATCCCCTGCGATCATTGTCCCATCTTTTTCACGCAAGAGCACAATATGGCTCTGGGCATGTCCCGGTGTCTCGATCACCCTCCATCCAGGCAGTGCCGGCGGAACGTCATTTTCCAGAACAGTTCCTGTCAATGAACGATTACAAGAAAATACTAATGTCTTTTTCATGACTTTCATCGAAGGCACAAAATATTGCTCTGGTATGGCTGATTGCAAAAAGAATTTCTCATAGAATTCTTTATGCTCCTTTTCAAATTCCGGAGTCCTGTTGATCCACCTTTCATTCAGGTGATGGCCATGTACGGCAAGACCTGGTGAAAAGTAATCCAGCATTCCCACATGATCTGGATGGTCATGAGTCAAGATAACCTGCTCGATATCCTCCGGCTTCAATCTTAAATCGGACAGCTGGGATTTGAACGACTCCCAGGAATCCTCTGTTTTCGTTCCCGCGTCCACAAGTGTCAACCGGTCCCCTTTTATTAAATATGCGTTCACATCACCGACCGGGAAAGGCGTCGGCAAAGTCAGTTTGGCAATTCCATCTTTCCATTCAGCCATATGATCCATACACCCCAAAACATTATTTTTCTATAAAGTAAACCGATTGATTATTATGGCAATCATTTAAATTCAATAGACTCGGTATTTTTCCAATATAAAGATAAGTTTACATATAAAACAGTCGATTGTCATTATTTTCACTTTATATTTTCAGAAAAAACTAATAATTATTCAAAATACTACTTGACATATGGGTTGTCTATCTTGCATAATCACTATTAAAATTTCGTAAACTTTTTAAAAGCATTCGAGTAAGACGAGTAGACAGGAATGGTGTCAGAGAGTGGAGTCCACCGGCTGAAAGGCTCCGCCGCCCTCTTCGTGTTGAACCCTACCTTGCGAGCTGCCAGGCAAACCTGGACGTATACCGGCGTTAACGGATGTTGAGCTGCACTTTTTCAGCACTGGCTGAAGAAGTGAATGAAGGTGGTACCACGGAAGCATGGCCTTTCGTCCTTTTTTGGATGAAGGGCCTTTTTGTTTTTCGTTGTTTAATAAGGCTCTTTTCGTAAACTTTGTTGCTTTCTCAACCAAAAGCAATCTATTCTGAAATCTCCTCGAAAAGAGCCCCGACACCTTTTTAAAGCGTTTTAGAACATGTAAGAAAGGCAACAATCAATGCGAAAACAGACTTTAATAAACGAAACAAAAATATTATGGAGGCGATCTTGATGAAGAAGCTTGTTTTTGTTGGCGCAGGTTCGATGGCAGAAGCGATGATTTCCGGAATAGGGGCAAGCGGGCTTCTTCCGGGAGAGCAGATCTGGGCCACGAATAAACAGGATGCTGACAGATTAAAATCACTGGAGCTGAAATATGGAATAAAGGCGACATATGATTTGGAAATGCTTTTCAAAAATGCGGATGCAGTTGTCCTGGCAATGAAACCGAAGGACGCAGCCGCAGCGGTTGGGGAAATCAAATCCTATTTACCTGAAGGGATGCTGATTATTTCGGTCCTCGCTGGCGTCTCGATTGCCGCAATTGAAACAGCTGCAGAGAAATCCCTGGCCGTGGCAAGGGCAATGCCAAATACCTCGGCCGCGATTGGCAAATCGGCAACTGCGATGGCCGTGAATTCCCATGTGAGTGAAGCGCAAAAGGTGCTGATACAGGAGCTTTTTAACACAATCGGCCTGACAACAATCGTTGATGAATATCAGCTTGATGCCGTCACAGGCCTATCAGGAAGCGGTCCTGCCTATATTTATTACCTTGTCGAGGCGATGGAACAAAGTGCCGCTGAAATCGGTCTGGATAAGCAAACAGCAAAGCAGCTGATTATCCAGACGCTGCTGGGCGCCGCCGAAATGCTGACGAAGTCGGATAAGGAGCCTGCCCAGCTCCGCTTTGAGGTGACCAGCCCGGGCGGTACGACCGAAGCAGGCATCAGCATTCTTGAGCAGCATGGCGTCCAATCTGCTTTCGTATCCTGCATCAAGGAAGCCACAGCTCAATCAAGAAGGCTGGGCCACCTGCTGGGAAATGAACTTGCAGCAAACCGTCCGCTTTAAAAATTGCAAATATGCTCCCTGTTTCTCTACAATGGAGAAAAACAACAGGGACGTGTAGATGTTGCTTCTAACCTTACTGTCTTTAACTTTAATCATCTGGATTTTGGCGACAATCGATGCCTTGATTGGCTTTAGGAAAATGGATTCCCTCGAAAAGGCTGAGGTTGCCGACCAGGGACAAAAGCTTAGCGTCATCGTGGCTGCCAGGAATGAAGAAGAACATATTTCCCTAAGCATTCGCACCCAGCTGAACCAAACCTACAAAAATACCGAGTGGATCCTGGTCAATGACCGTTCCGAGGATGATACCGGCAAAGTGATGGAACGCCTGAAAAGCTCTGATTCAAGAATCAAAGTGATCCATATCGAGAGTTTGCCAGAAGGGTGGCTCGGCAAGAACTACGCACTCTATAAAGGCTGGCAGCGCGCGACAGGGAACTTGATCTTATTTACAGATGCTGATGTTTTGTACCATCCCGAGGCTTTTTCAAAAGCGGTTGGCTATTTTGAGAAACATAATCTCGATCATTTGACGGCGGCCCCGAACCTTAGTGCAAAGCCGTTTTGGCTGAAGGCCTTTGTTGCTTTCTTCTTATTCGGCTTTTCCTATTACAAGAGACCCTGGCTCGGCAATAATCCCCGCTCAAAAACCGGCGTCGGCATCGGAGCATTCAATATGATCACCCGGTCGGCCTATGAAAAAGTCGGCACGCATGAATATATAAGGATGCGGCCCGATGATGACTTGCAGCTGGGAATGATGATTAAGCGAATAGGTCTCAAGCAGCGGATTGTCACGGCTATGACGCTCATTGAAGTGGAATGGTACCAGAGCCTGAAGGAAGCTTTAGCGGGATTGGAGAAGAACACCTTTGCCGGCCTCCACTATCGGATCAGCATGGTGCTATTTTCGGTGTTCGGTGTCTTTGTATCCCAGGTCGTGCCTTTCTTCACTCTTTTTTCAAAGAATCAGGCAGTCGCCATTTTAAGTGCTGTCAATCTCATATTCCTGGCTTTCCTTTATGTGATGGTAACAAAGAAGATGACCCGCTTTTCACCATGGATGTTCTTTGTCCTTCCCTTCACTGCCCTGATATTCATTTTCTCCATTCTGAGAGCGAGCTACCTGACATTAAGAAGAGGCGGCATTATCTGGCGCGGAACGAAATATACACTTGCGGAATTAAGAAAAAACACATTGCGGTGAGTACAATTTTTCCTTTCCTAAAGAAGCCCTGTTATACTTAAAATATATTTTGGATTTCGAAATAAAAGGAGGCTGCAGGATTGGAAAAGAAATTATTTTCCCCTTATAAAATTAAAGATTTAACTTTGAAAAACAGAATCGTCATGGCTCCGATGTGTATGTACTCATGTGAAAAAGAAGACGGGATTGTCACAGACTTTCATATGACACACTATGTAAGCCGAGCTGTCGGCCAGGTGGGCCTGGTCATTCTCGAGGCAACTGCGGTGACGCCGCAAGGACGGATTTCCCATCAGGATCTGGGAATCTGGAGCGATGAGCATGTGCCCGGTCTAACAGCTTTGACGGACCAAATCAAGCAGAGCGGTGCCGCAGCTGGTATCCAGCTGGCACATGCCGGAAGAAAAGCAGCATTGCGTGATGAAATCATCGCTCCTTCTGCTTTAGCTTTTGACGAGAAGTATAAAGAACCGAAGGCTATGACGGTTGAGGAAATCAAGGAAACCGTCTCGGCATTCAGGCTGGCTGCCGAGAGGTCAAAGCGCGCTGGCTTTGATGTAATCGAAATCCACGCTGCACATGGATATTTGATCAACCAGTTCCTCTCCCCGCTTACAAATAAACGTGTGGACGAATACGGCGGCACTGCCGAGAACCGCTTCCGCTTCCTTCAGGAAATCCTTGAAGAGGTAAAAACCGTTTGGGATGGACCTCTGTTTGTCCGGGTTTCCGCAAGTGACTATCATGAAGAAGGCTTGACAGTAGATGATTACGTAACCATTGGTGCATCGCTAAAGGAATTGGGCGTTGACTTGATTGATGTCAGTTCAGGGGCCGTTGTACCAGCCAGAATCCATGCCTATCCAGGCTACCAGGTGAAATTCGCTGAAGAAATCAAGCATGAAGCCAATGTGGCTACCGGCGCGGTGGGATTGATCACAACCGGGATCCAGGCAGAAGAAATCCTGCAGAATGAACGTGCCGATTTGATTTTCATCGCCCGCGAACTCCTGCGCGATCCATACTGGCCAAGAACAGCAGCCAAGGAGCTTGGAACAAGCATCGAATCTCCTAAGCAATATGAACGAGGATGGATTTTTTAAGCTAAAAGAATCATTATTTCTAAAGAGGCTATTCCAGAGTATTACTTTGGGAGGCCTCTTTTCTCGCTCTTTACCCTTTAACCTTTAACCTAATTTAATATCATAGCCTTGATGACGGACACTTCCTGGCGTTTTCCATGTATTTCTGTCCGTCATGTGTATCATTTTACTAATGCAATAACACCACAGAAAAAGAGGCTGTCATTCAAACAGCCTCTTCTTTATGGGTGCGTCTCTTTAACAGACTTTTTGCAGCAGAATCCTGCGGTACGTATTGCCGAGCATAACTCCTTCATCTGATATCAGCCTAACTCTCGCTTTTTCCTTTTGGCAGATTTCCTCAAAGGATACACCGATGTCCGTTCCAAGCAGTTTGATCACATGTCTTAAAGCTTTTGTGACAAAAGATTGCCCTTTGCCTGGCTGTGCAAATTTATCGAAAACGACCACCAGACCTTCCTTGCGGCAAACTCTGATCATTTCGCCAAAAGCCTTTGTGCTGTCAGGTACTACTGATAAAATTAAGCTTCCGATAACATAATCGAACGACCCATCGTCGAACTCAAGCTGTTGGGCATCCATTTTAAAAAAAGTGATGCTGGAGCCTTTGAATTTCTCCTTCGCTTTTTCCAGCATATCCTCCGAGTAATCAATTGCAGTAATCTCCAATAGATCATAAGGCAATCTATCAATGTCTGCCCCAGTGCCTGCACCTACGAACAGTACCCTGTCCCCGGGACGGAAGTGAATCTCGCTGAACAGTATATCTCTCACTTTCGAAAATGGACCAGAATTGAAGATCCTATCATAAATCGGGGCCCACCCCTTGTAAATGAGCTTATTCCAGGAATTGTTCATGGTATCCTCTCCACCCAGAATCAGTAATATGATACATCTATTTATCTTTGACTCTCAAAAGCCTCAGGCCATTCAGAGTGACAATCAGGGTCGCGCCCATATCAGCGAAAATTGCGATCCACAGGGTGAGCCAGCCAGGAATGACCAGCAGCAGCGCCAGCAATTTCACGCCGATTGAGAAGGCGATGTTCTGCTTGATGATTGCGAGTGTTTTGCGGCTCAAATTAATCGTGAACGGCAGCTTTTTCAAGTCATCTGCCATCAGGGCGATATCGGCGGTTTCGAGTGCTGTATCGGTGCCCGCTCCTCCCATTGCAACTCCGACCGTCGCAGCGGCGAGTGCAGGTGCATCATTGATGCCATCCCCGACCATCGCAACTTTTCCGTGGTTTTTCTGTAGTGTTTTTATGAAATTCAGCTTCTCTTCAGGAAGCAAATCGGACTGGATATCGGACACGCCTGCCTGGCTGCCAATCGCAGCTGCGGTGCCTTTGTTGTCACCGGTCAGCATGATGGTCTTTTCAATGCCAAGCTCATGAAGACGGGACACGACTTCCCTGCTCGACTCTCTAACTTCATCTGCAACCGCGATTAATGCAAGTACTTCAGAATCACTGCCTGCAACCATGACTGTTTTCCCTTCAGACTGCAGGCGTGAAATTTCTCCAGCAGCCCCACCAGGAATTCCACCTTCGACGATTTCTTCAAGGTATTTAGGGCTGCCGATATAATAAACAATCCCGTCAACAGTTCCCTTTAATCCTTTACCGGTTACCGATGTAAAATCTTCAATTGCTTTATCCATGTACGGGACTGTGTCTGCGTCTGCCTTTCGGATAATAGCAGAAGCAATTGGATGCTGTGATTTATTTTCAAGGGCAGCGATTACTGCAAAAAGACCGCTTGAATTTTCACCAGATAACAATTTGAAATCAGTAACAGCCGGCACTCCTTTTGTGAGCGTCCCAGTTTTATCAAAGGCAACGGCTTTCAGCATGCCCATTTCCTCAAGGTGGACGCCACCCTTTACAAGCACACCATGTTTAGCGGCGTTGCCAATCGCTGTCACAATTGAAACTGGCGTTGAAATGACCAGGGCACACGGACAGCCGACAACCAGGACGGCCAGCCCTTGATAAATCCACTCACTCCATCCTCCACCGAAGAGAAGTGGCGGTACAATAGCAACCAAAAATGCGACAAGGATAATAATTGGCGTGTAATACTTGGCGAACCGGTCCACGAAAGCCTGCGAAGGAGCCTTTTCCGCCTGTGCCTCTTCTACAAGGTGAATGATTTTCGCGATTGTGGTATCATCGACCAGTTTAGTGATTTTAACCTCGATGAGACCTTCCCCATTCAGCGTGCCGGCAAACACCTCATCACCCACGCTTTTATCAGCTGGAACAGATTCCCCGGTAATCGCCGCCTGGTTGACAGCCGAGAATCCGGAAACGACTTCCCCATCCATGGCAATTTTTTCGCCTGGTTTTACAATCATAATGTCGCCGACTTCTATTTCATTTACATGGATGCTGTATTCCCTGCCATTCCGGCGGACGAGAGCTTCTTTTGGTGCAATATCCATTAATGAACGGATCGAGGCTCGTGCCTTATCCATTGAATATCTTTCAAGCACTTCACTAATCGCAAACAATATGACAACGACAGCACCTTCGCTCCACTCGCCAATGATGGCAGCCCCGATGATCGCAACAGTCATCAGTGCCCTCATGTCAAAATCGAGCTTTAGAAGATTCTTTATTCCACTTTTAAAAAGGGAGTAACCACCTATAATAATCGCGCCCAGAAATAATAGGATGGCCGGCAAACTACCTTCACCAAAATTAAACTGAAGAAAATACGCGGCAATGATCATCACTAAGCTGATCAATACCGTAGAATTTTCCTGCCAGAACGGTTTCTTTTTTTCAGGGATAATCTCAGCTTTATCCGGGTAAAGCCGCAGGTTCTCAAATGCGCCAGCTTGCTCCAGTTCCTCAATGGAGGCTTTACCGAAAACAGTCAGCTTGGAAGCGCCAAAATTTACTTTTGCATCAAAAACACCATCCAGGTGCTTTACGTTCTCTTCGAACTTTCCGGCACAGCTTGCTCAGGTGAAGCCCTGTACCCGATAAATTGTTTTCGCGCCAGATTGCGCTGCTTCAGTCATTCAAATCCAACTCCTTTTGATGTTCAAACGCCTTGTGAATCAATTGCTTCACATGGTCATCCACCAGTGAATAATAAACAAGCTTCCCTTCCTTACGGTATTTAGCGAGACCAAGATTCTTCAACAGCCTTAAATGGTGGGAAGCAGTAGCAGTGGACGAATTGACGACCGCAGCTACATCGCAAACACAAAGTTCTTTGCCTACATATAGTGAGTATGCGATTTTAACCCTAGTTTCATCTGACAACGCCTTGAGTATTTTTGCGGCTTCAACAGTATTTTGTTCTTTCAATTCAGCAGACATCTGTTCCACTTTTTCGTCATGGACGCAATTGACCTGGCAGACATCCTGCTCCTTCAATTTGCTCACCCCATTCATTCAAATGATCTTTTGATTATATCTTATTCAAATGACCGTTTGATTGTCAAACAAAAATAAAAAACCAGGAAATCTCCTGGTTTTAAAGGTTAGGCTGTTTTTTCACCCTGCCGGTCAGCAACCTTCTTGAAGTAGAAACCTAGTTTGACGAGGCCAACTGCCGTCAAGGAAAGAATCATGTTGAAGAACACTGCAAATATCGCAAGATCCATGACTTCAAAGATGAATGCATACAGAAATCCAACTGCCCCAAATAGTGATATTGTGATGAGAAAATGCATCCTCGGAAAAAGAAAGGTAATGATTCCGCTAAACAACATAACTAGTGAACCCATGATAAATAGATGAAAACCGAATAAAAGTAAAAACTCCAAAACAATTCCCCCAGTATTCGTGTTGTTGGTTTGATGGTAATGATTCCACCACTTTCCAATTCCCTCTGGGTTCCTTGTCTAAACTAAAAGACCTTAAATTCGGTCATCCCATATTCTATTAAGCATCGTTTCTTCGTTGGAAACGACGAGTTCGAATACATCGGGATTTGTCATTTCCATCAGGCAGTCGTAACCGAAGCTTTCATTGAAATACCTCATTAGCAATGTGGTCATGTTACCGTGGCTGACCAGTAAAATATGATCATGTTCTGAACATAATAAATCCTCAATCAATGATTTGGCTCGATTCATCGCAGCAGAATGAGATTCTCCGCCTTCAAATACTAGCTCAAAATCCTCAAAGCTTTGCTTTAGCTTATCTCGCCAGTCCTCAAGGTTGACTGTACTAAGCACTCTTTCTCCGAGTCTGTCATCCTCCTGCACTCTTATTCCTCTTGAATCAGAAAGAGGTTTCATTGTATCGACCGCTCTTTTAAAAGGGCTCGAATAGATGATATCTATTTCTTTTCGCTTGAAAAAGTCCACTAATGCCAGTGCCTGCTTCTTGCCCTGTTCGGTCAGTGGTGAGTCTACAGGCTGCCCAGCCGCACTTGCGTGACGTACAAGATAGATTGTTTTCAATCAAAACACCCCTTTATTCAGTCATGTTCATAAGGAACGGAGATTTCCATAAAATCTTCTGAGACAACCGTATTGGCAAACACTGTTTGTGCTTCCGCTTCAAGCTCCTTCCAGTCATTTTGGTCATACCTGGAGCTAATATGGGTCAGGCACAGCTTTTTTACATCTGCATTCAAGGCTGTTTCAGCAGCTTGCAGAGTGGTCGAATGAAAATATTCATAAGCAAGTGTACCTTCATCTGCTGAAAAAGTCGCTTCATGGACGAGAAGATCTGCATTTTGGGCAAGAACTGAAGCATTTTCGCAAACCCTTGTATCACCTAAGATCGTGACAACCCTTCCTTTTTGCGGCGGACCGACAAATTCAGCAGGATTGATGACCGTTCCGTCGTCCAATATGACTTCTTCCCCATTCTTGATTTTCCTGTAGTCTGGACCGGGCTTTACACCTGCAGCTCGAAGCTTATCGGCAAGAAGAGTCCCAGGACGGTCCTTCTCCTTTACTCTGTACCCATAGGAAGGAATTCCATGCTCCAACAATCTTGCTTCAACGATAAATTGCTCATCTTCAAAAATGACACCTTCCTCAAGCTCAATGATTTCCATAGGATATTTCAAGTAAGATTTACTGATTTTCAAAGATACCTCAATATACTCTTTAATCCCGGGAGGACCATACACGGTAACCAATGACTCCCCGCCCTGGAAGGAACGGCTGGACAGCAGTCCCGGCAAACCATATATATGGTCTCCGTGCAGGTGGGTAATGAAAATTTTTTCAATCCTGCGCGGCTTAATGCTTGTATGTAAAATTTGGTGTTGAGTTGCTTCGCCGCAGTCGAACAGCCAAACGGCTCCGCGCTCCTCCAGCAATTTCAATGCGATTGAGGTCACATTCCTCAGCTTGGCCGGAATACCCGCACCTGTTCCAAGAAAAAAAACATCCATAATCCTGACATCCTCCCATACAATACACCTGCCCATCCTACAGGCAGTGTCATATTCCTTTCAATATATCACAACAGGCATTATTCATCTAAACCAAACGCCGGATTTAACCGGAAGTGGGATAGTTCCATTCAATTAGAAGAAAACTAAATACAGTTCAAACAGTTGCTAATTGTTCTTGAAAGGGATAAAATTTTGTATTTGTAGAGTGTTTTTTATACATACTTTTAAATTCACATAAAAGAGAGGTTCTATATTGTGGCACACACCGAAAAACCAACAGCTTTAATCATGATCTTCGGGGCTACGGGAGACCTGGCAAACCGTAAATTGTTTCCTTCCCTCTATAATTTATTTGAAAAAGGAAAACTGGATAAATTCGCGGTCGTTGGCGTTGCCCGAAGACCACTGTCAAATGAGGAATTCCAGCTGAGGGTAAAAGAATCCGTTAAGGAGATTGGGGATACAGACGCTGATGTCGACGAGTTCGTCTCCAAGTTTTATTATCATTCCCATGATGTAACTGATTCAAGTTCTTATCTTGCCCTTGGAAAGCTTTCGGAAGATTTGGACAGCCACTATGGACTGAATGGCAATCGAATTTTCTACCTGGCAATGGCACCTGAATTCTTTGGAACAATTGCTGAGCACTTAAAGAAGGATAAGCTCACCGATGTATCCGGGTTCAAGCGCCTGGTCATTGAAAAGCCTTTCGGACATGACCTTGAGTCGGCAAAAGTGTTGAACAAGCAAATCCGAACCGCTTTTACAGAGGATGAAATCTACCGAATTGACCACTACCTTGGAAAAGAAATGGTCCAGAATATCGAAGTAATCCGTTTCGCAAATGCGCTGTTCGAACCACTCTGGAATAACCGGTACATTTCCAATATCCAGGTTACATCAAGCGAAACGCTTGGTGTGGAAGAACGCGGCCGTTATTACGAGAAAAGCGGTGCCCTAAGGGATATGGTCCAGAACCATATGCTGCAAATGGTTTCATTGCTCGCGATGGAACCGCCGATCAAATTGACAACTGATGAAGTCCGCTCGGAAAAAGTTAGAGTATTCCGCGCTCTCCGCCCAATAAAAGGCGAGGAAGTCAATGAATATTTTGTTCGGGGACAATATGACATAGGTGTCATGAACGAAACAGATGTACCTGCTTACAGACAGGAGGAGATGGTCGATCCTGAATCCAATACAGAAACATTTGTAGCTGGAAAGCTGATGATTGATAACTTCCGCTGGGCTGGAGTTCCGTTCTATATCCGTACTGGAAAAAGAATGAAGGCAAAGTCAACAAAAATTGTGATCCAGTTCAAAGATATCCCAATGGATTTATATTATCAGCCAGAAAAAACGGTAAATCCAAATCTGCTTGTCATTCATATCCAGCCAGAAGAAGGAATCACCCTCCACTTGAATGCCAAGAAATCTGGCCAGGGTACAAAAGCTACACCTGTCAAGCTGAATTACTCAAACAAAGGGATTGACGGACTTAATACTCCAGAAGCATATGAAAAACTTCTTTATGATTCATTGCGCGGAGACGCAACCAACTTTACACATTGGGATGAAGTCGCATTATCCTGGAGCTTCGTTGATAATATTTCAGCTGTATGGGAAAATACGAAAGAGCCAGGCTTCCCTAACTATGCCTCAGGTTCCATGGGGCCGGACGCAGCAGACAAGCTGCTAGAGAAGGATGGATTCTTCTGGTGGCCAATCACTGAAATCGATGTAGAAAACTGTTAATAGAACAAAAAGCGCAAGCGCCTCGTTCAGCCCCGACAAGCGCTGGAGGTCCTGACAGTGAAGTCGTTCTTTGACTTCATTGGCAGGACCGAAGTGTCTCGAGGGGCTAGGCACTGGAGCTGGATTAAGACACCCTCATGCAGTTATCCACCCAAAAATACTTTTATAATTTCCTATAAAAGAACAAAAATCCCGCCTTGGTAATAGGCGGGATTTTTTGCAATGTCTCTGAAATTTCAAAATAATCCTTTGGTGGTTAACGTAATTCTGCTGCCTAATCTAGCTTCAGCCCCCGAAAAAGAAATCCAGGAGATTAGATCCGGCAGATGCTTCTTTGTTGTAAAACTCCGAGTATCCGCAATTCCTACAGTAAACGACAGTGAACTGGTTATTCTGGATATCAAACATCTTGGACAAGCCCGTTCCTGTCATTGCCACATCCTTCTGACCTGCATCTGTGCTTCCGCATTTAATACAACCATTTCCGATCATGTATTCCAACTCCCTTTTTTAAGCTTTAGTACATTTACGAATCAAGTAAAATTTGGTTTCACTTTTCCGTCCTTTCTAGGGGCTTCTGAACTCGCCATACTTTTTTTGGACAGGATGCAAAGTTTCCGAAAAGAGCCAACATAAAAGAAGCCTAAAAGGGATAACTTATGCTTATCCTATTTTCGGAACTAGAGGTGGAAGCATGGAGTGGTTTGGTCACAGCAATGAAGTTTTTGATTTTAATATGTTTTCTGCTAGTCATTATGCGATTATCACTATCTTTGTTTTGGTTAGTATCTTTATTTTCACTAACCGACAGAAATTAAGTGATGAAAAATGGAGGAAAGCAGAGCTGGGAACTGCCCTGTCATTAATATTGATAGAGATTAGCAACCATCTTTGGATGTACAAGCATGCTGTCTGGAAATTAGGGCGGTCAATGCCGCTTGAGTTATGCAATATTGGGCTCCTGCTGGCAATTGGTTTATTACTGACAAGGAAGAAAATATTTTTCGAGCTTTTGTTCTTCATTGCTTTATTAGGAGCTACACAAGCCATCATCACACCTGCATTAACCTATGATTTTCCCCATTTCCGCTTTTTTCACTTTTTCTATGCCCATATGATGATTGTATGGGTGACCCTTTATTTCCTATGGGCTAAAGGTTATTATCCAACCTTCAGTTCTGTCATAAAAGTTGTTCTTTTTATCAATCTGCTGCTGCCAGCGATCCTGTTCATTAATAAGGCAGCTGACGGAAATTACTGGTTTTTACGCCATAAACCAAAAAGTCCAAGCTTTATGGATTTACTCGGCCCGTATCCGTGGTACATTTTTTCATTGGAGAGTTTACTGGTATTATTGAGTTTAATTACCTGGCTCTGCATGAGGAGCTGGCTAAAAGGAGAGAAAAAAACTTCTTATTCAGAGTCATGAGTGGATTTAGTTAATGCACAAAAATCGGATCTATAAAAAAAGCTTGCGGCAGAACCCGCAAGCCAAGTGGACAATCACTTACCTTCTAAAGTTGTTTTCTAATGAAATCAAGCGTTTTATCAATGATTACTTGCTGGTCGTTATCCAGTGTAGCAACATGATAGCTTTCTTTCAAATGAAGAATCTCTTTTATTTCTGAACTGATATCATCATAAATCGTTTGCGAATTATCAGGCGGGACAACATGGTCCTCGGCCGAAACAAAAATTAATGCTGGGCAAGAAACCTTTGAAAGCTCTTCTTTCACTGCACTCATAAATGGCAATATTTCTTTAATGGATTGAACCGGAGTTTTTTCATAGGCAAGCTCTATTACTCCCGGCTTCTTGATGTCGGAACCAATGGCATCCAAAAATCTTGTTCCTTCCAGCTGGAGAACTGGCTCCATTGCCGGTATATCAATGGCCGCATTGATCAGTACGATTCCTCTGATTTCAGGATATTTTTCAGCCATGTATAAAGTCAGTGTTCCTCCCATTGACAGGCCCGTCACAAAAATCGTATCACAACGCTCTTTTAACCACTGAAACCCTTCTTCTACCGATGCGATCCAATCCTGATAGGTGGATTGTTCCATGTCCTCATAATGAGTACCGTGGCCTTTCAATCGCGGTCCGCAAACGGTATATCCTGCAGCTGCATATACCTCGCCCAGCGGCCGCATACTCTGTGTTGAACCCGTAAAACCATGCGATACCAATATACCTACAGAATTACCTTCAAAATAAAAGGGTTCTGCCCCCAGCAAAACTGGATAATCTTCTGCCATACTCAATCCCTCCAATCTTAATACCATCCTTTAAAGGTTTCGACTGGGGCTTTTGAAAACCCTTCCTGCATTTAAAAAAGGCTCTTTTCTCAAACTTTGTTGCTATTGACTACAAAATAGGATTGAAGGACCTATTTTACTTCGCAATGTTGACTCTTTTGTGAGAAAAGAGCATGCAAACTTGATACCGACCTGCGACATGGCCTTATTTTACGTTAAAATCGGCTTTGGGATTTTAACAACAATTTTTACGAAAAAGCCTTAAAAAAATTCCACTTCACCCGCTATAAATGTAAAAGCACAGCGAACACGAGGTCCACTGTGCTACCTTTCTTATTCCATCCATTCAGTGTGGAAAATACCTTCTTTATCGATGCGCTGATAGGTGTGGGCACCGAAATAATCGCGCTGGGCCTGGATCAGGTTAGCCGGCAATGTTTCTGTTCTATAGCTGTCAAAGTATGAAAGTGCGGCCGAGAAGCTTGGCACCGGGATACCATTCATGACAGCAGCTGAGATAATTTCCCGTAATGACTGCTGGTAGCTGTCTGCGATTTCCTTGAAATAAGGGTCGAGCAGCAGGTTTTTCAGAGCAGGATCGCGATCGTATGCTTCCTTGATTTTTTGGAGGAACTGAGCTCTGATAATGCAGCCTCCACGGAAGATCATCGCAATATCGCCATAATTCAAATCCCAGCCATACTCTTCGGAGGCAGCTCTCATTTGGGCAAATCCCTGGGCGTAAGAACAAATTTTACTCAAATAAAGTGCCTTGCGGATCGACTCAATGAATGCCTCACGATTGCCATCGAATGGTTTTGTTTCAGGGCCAGAGAGGACCTTGCTCGCTTCCACGCGCTCTTGTTTCATGGCCGAGATAAAGCGGGCGAAAACAGATTCTGTAATGATTGGCAGCGGCACACCAAGGTCAAGAGCACTCTGGCTCGTCCATTTACCAGTTCCCTTTTGGCCAGCGGTATCAAGAATCATATCAACAAGTGGTTTGCCTGTTTCATCATCTTTCTTTGTGAAAATATCAGCCGTTATTTCAATCAAATAGCTGTCAAGCTCACCTTTGTTCCATTCAGCAAACACTTCATGAAGTTCTTGGGCACTTAATCCAAGGACATGCTTCAACATAAAATAGGATTCAGAAATAAGCTGCATGTCGCCGTATTCGATTCCGTTGTGTACCATCTTTACATAATGCCCTGCACCATCGGGGCCAATGTAAGTAGTGCAAGCTTCTCCATTAACCTTTGCAGCGATATCCTGGAAAATTGGCGCCACCAGGTCATAGGCTTCTTTTTGTCCGCCAGGCATAATGGAAGGTCCATGAAGTGCACCTTCCTCCCCACCGGAAACACCGGTGCCGATGAAGTGGAGCCCAAGCTCGCTCAATTCCTGGTTTCGGCGCAGAGTATCAGCAAAATATGTATTGCCTCCATCTATGATGATATCTCCCTTTTCCAGATGAGGTTTTAATTGTTCAATTGTAGCATCAGTCGCTGCGCCAGCTTTGACCATCAGCAGGATTTTCCGTGGCTGTTCAAGCGATTGAACAAATTCCTCAATGGAATAAGTTCCGACGATCTTCTTGCCTTTCGTTTCCTCAAGCATTTCATCCGTCTTTTCCCTTGACCGATTATATACTGATACTGAATAGCCTCTGCTTTCGATATTCATGGCGAGGTTTTTCCCCATGACAGCAAGGCCAATGACTCCAATTTGCTGTTTTGACATATGTTAACGTCCCTTCTTTCTAGAATTAGGTATTTAAAATCATACAAACTAATTTAACAATGAACCTATACTTGTGCAAACAATCTGGTTTGTCCCTTTTTATTTTGACTTAACAAGGTCTAGCTAAACCATTAAAAATCTTTTTTCTCTTTTCTGCGATCCTGGAGGAAATCCTTATTAAAGCTCGTCCCAGCCCCGGCATTCTCCCTGGTTGATACCTTTTTCACCTGGGAGCCGGCACTTTCAATGATACTTTTGCCATATTTCTCTCGCAGCTGGCTCATCGTATTGATCAGCGGCTCCTTTTTGGCATCCTGCTCATAAGAAAATAAATCGAGCTGTTTGACTGCTTTGTCCGCTTCAAGCAGCTCGGTGCCAGTGATCCCCAGCAGCCTGATAGGGTCTCCATTCCAATGCTTCAGAAAAAGCGTTTTGGCGGCCGCGGCTATTTCGTCCTGCTTCGATACAGGGTTCTGCAGCTTCTGGCTCCTGGTAATCGTCTTCCTGTCCTTAAAGCGGATCATCACACTAATACTTGTGGCGACCGCCTCCTTCCTCTTCATCCTTGCTGCTACTTGCTCTGACAATCGATCAAGAACCTTCAGAAGCTCATTCTGATTCGAAATATCGCGAGGCAGCGTAGTCGAATTACCGATGCTTTTAAAATCGTAGACAGAATCCGGATCTACCTGGCGGTTGTCCAGGCCATTAGCTCTTTCTTTCAATCTTAATCCGTTGATGCCCAGCAGCCCTTTCAGCTGGATTTCATTTGCTGCCGCTAATTCGCCTATTGTATTGATTCCAATACTTTTTAGTTTGTCCGCTGTTTTTGTTCCTACTCCATGCATTTCCCCGACCTCAAGCGGCCAGAGTACCCTTGGGATGTCTCGCTTTCTTAAAACTGTGATTCCCATTGGTTTCTTCATATCGGAAGCTGTTTTCGCCAGGAACTTATTTGGCGCTACTCCTATGCTGCACGGCAAGTCAAGCTGCTCAAAAATTCTTTTTTGAATGCTTTCTGCGATTTCCAGAGGCGCCCCCAGGTCGGAGCAATCCGTTATATCCATATATCCCTCATCAATGGAAACAGGTTCGACAACCTCTGTGTATTGGCGCAAAATATCAAACATAGCAGCAGATGCTGTGCGGTATCTGTCAAAGTTCGGTTTTCTTATGATTAAGTCCGGGCAAAGTTTTTTGGCTTCCCATAGCGGCATCGTGGTCTTGACGCCGAATTTCCTCGCTTCATAGCTGCAGGTTACAATTATTCCCCGTCTTTCTTCCGGATTGCCGGCAATCGCCAGTGCCCGGCCCTTCAATTCAGGATCGTAAGCCATTTCTACTGATGCATAGAAGCTATTCATATCAACATGCAAAATGACTTTGCCCTTTTTTGGATACATTTCTTTCATGATCCCACTTCCCAAATATACGTTCCCTTCTAGTTTATCAAAAAAACTCCTTCATTACTTATATAGAGATTAATTTTACGGTTTATCGAGTTTTGAACATTATGTGAAGAAAAGCGCCAAAACATTAAATATCTTCATAGGAAAACCGATAAGAAAATATAAGGATATAGAAAAATGGGGGAAACTTTTATGCAGCATTGGTCTATTGGCAGAAAGTATGCAAGCGTTTTCGCATTCATTATGGTCATTTTTTTGGGCAGCTTCATCTATTTGACGACTGTTTTATCAAACCTTCAAAATGCGATCGACCTTGCCGAGGAAAAAAGTGATTATGCAATCATGATTAGTGAAATGGGAGCTACATTCCGCCAGAAGTATATCATTATCACAGACTACATAACAGAACCGAAACCAGAGCTTCTGACACTCTACAAAACAGAAAGTGATCAATTTAACAGTTCAGCTGACAAGCTTAAAAACAACGTAAAAACAGAGGAAGCCCAAACTTTGTTCAATTCAATTGTCAAAACAGATAAGCATATGGATAAAATCTGGGAAGATGAGATTTTAAAAACTGTAGAAGATTTCAAGAAAAACGGTGAACAGGTTGATATATTTACCCAAATTAGTCTCGCTAACAAGGCTGAGACCATCCGCGATATGAACATTGATAAGCTTAATGCGCTCAGGACTGCAATCCTTGATGACCGGACAACAATCATGAAGGAAACCCATTCTACAATCGCAACGATGATTCGGAATACATTTATCATTATCATTATCGCGTTTATCATTTCTTCAGTGGCAATGTACTTTGTCTCACGCAATGTCAGCAAAAACCTTAAGGATGTGGTTGCTTACTGCAAGAAACTTGCAGCCGGTGAGTTGAATGCAAAGGCATTGCAGGCCAAGAGCAAGGACGAGGTCGGCCAGATCATCCTGGCAATGAATCAATTATCCGGAAATCTTAAAGCCTCCATTTCAAACATTCTTGCGTCATCTGACCAGGTGAATGCAATGTCAAGGAACCTGAAGCTAAATGCTGAAGCGACAACAGAAGCGAACAATGAAATCACGACATCAATCATGCAAGTTGCCACTGCCTCTGATGAGCAGGTGAAAATTTCCGAACGCACGAACGAAGCAGTCGAAAATGTTTCTTCACAATTGATTGTAGTGACTGGTTCGCTTAAAGAGACGATCCATACGACAACAAGCACGAAGGAAAAAATCGAGCAAGGTAAACTGTATGCTTTCAATGTCACCGAACAGATGGATGAAATCAATGGAAAGGTCACTGAATTAGCCAATGTGATTCATTCCCTTAAAAATAATTCTCAGGAAATCCATCGAATCATTGAAATCATTACTGATATTTCAAATCAAACGAATTTACTGGCATTGAATGCCGCGATTGAAGCAGCAAGAGCCGGTGAGCATGGCAAAGGCTTCGGTGTCGTCGCCCAGGAGGTCCGCAAGCTCGCTGAGCAATCAGCTGGTGCTGCAGAGAGTATCCGAACCATCCTTGAGCAGACTGGCAAAGAGACGAACCTTGCAGTGAATGTTATGGATGAAAGTCAGACAACCGTACAAAAAGGCAATGAACTGGTCGAGAAAGTAGCCGAAATTTTCACCGATATCGCCCAATCGATCGAGGAAGTCAGCCTAAAAGGAAATACCGCAAGCAGTGCGGTCATGAATGCCAACGATAGGATGGAGTTCATGGCACATGCTGCAACTGAAGTAATCACCGCGTCTTCCAAGTCGGCACAATTCCTCGAACAGGTAGCTGCCACAACAGAAGAACAAAATGCCACAATGCAGGAGCTGTTGGAATCATCCAGCAAGCTGTCAAACATGGCTGAAGACCTGAGGAAATCATTCTCCAGCTTTAAACTGTAGCTACAAAAAACAAGCTGACCAATTAAAATCGGTCAGCTTGTTTTTATTCAAACGAAGTAAGTAAAACTTTAGTTGTGTAATTCTTGTTTTTGGTTTTTCATATATTCCTTTATTTCTTTGATCCCTTCAAGTGATTGAATCAATGTTTCCGGGTCTATTAACATGATCATGCGCTTATCGAAATTGGCCACACCGGTAATGAACCTTGTCTTCTGGTAAGCAACAAGGCCTGGCTGCTTAATGTTTTCTGCAGGAATTTCAAGAATTTCCTTTGCATCCCTCACAAGGGCCCCCATTGAAATTTCCGAAGTCTCGATCACGATCAGCCTGGTTTTGTCTTCAACTTGAATATCCCGATTATAAAGCACCTTTTCCAGGTCAATGACCGGAATCAAGTCTCCCCTTACTTTTGTTAAGCCTGTTACATAATCAGGCATATGAGGGATTGCTGTCATCCCTTCCATTTTTTCAATCGAAATGACATAAAGAATCGGAAAAGCGTATTCTTCATTCCCTGCCTGGAATACAACCGTCTTATTGCTATCAGCCATTGGAGTACACTCCTTTATTTAATTTCCTTCTATCACTCTATTTAATTCCTGGTGGATACTAGTGAATCATTCCAAATATTATATCGGATTTTTTAGAGTCATCTTTAGGACAATTGAGGGGTTAGTGAATTTAAGTTTAATGGACAGTTTGATGGCCTGCTCGCCCCGAAATGTCTATTAAACCGTAGTTCTTGGACATTTTGACGGCCGGCTCCTCCCGAAATGTCTATTAAACCGTGGTTCTTGGACATTTTGACGGCCGGCTCCACCCGAAATGTCTATTAAAGCTTGGTTCTTGGACATTTTGACGGCCTGCTCCTCCCGAAATGTCTATTAAACCGTGGTTCTTGGACATTTTGACGGCCTGCTCCTCCCGAAATGTCTATTAAAGCTTGGTTCTTGGACATTTTGATGGCCTGCTCGCCCCGAAATGTCTATTAAAGCTTGGTTCTTGGACATTTTGATGGCTCCTATACAATGAAAAAAAGGGCTTTCCCAGCAGGGAAGCCCTTCCTCGTATTATTGTGCTGCTACTTCTTCAATCAATGCGATAACCATCTCGGCAAGCTTGTTGAGCTCTTCGATTGGCATTCTTTCATTCGTTGTGTGGATTTCTTCATATCCTACTGCGAGGTTGACGGTCGGCACCCCAAAACCGGCAATGACGTTTGCATCGCTTCCGCCGCCGCTGTGCAGCAATTCTGAGCTTCTGCCGATTTTTGCGGCTGCTTTTTTAGCGAGCTCAACGACCAGGTCACCTTCGCCAAATTTGAAGCCAGGGTACATGACCTGGACATCGACATCTGCCTTGCCGCCCATTTCCTGTGCAGCTGATTCAAATGCTTCTTTCATTTTTGCCACTTGCGCTTCCATCTTTTCAGGAATAAGAGAACGTGCTTCTGCAAGGATCTCTACATGGTCGCAGACGATATTTGTTTGTGTTCCGCCCTGGAAACGTCCAATATTCGCTGTGGTTTCCTCATCAATACGGCCAAGCGGCATTCTTGCGACGGCCTTTGCCGCAATCGTAATGGCTGAAACACCTTTTTCTGGGGCAACACCTGCATGAGCCGTTTTACCATGGATGATAGCTGCTACTTTTGCCTGTGTAGGTGCTGCAACAATAATGTTCCCTACCTTGCCGTCACTGTCCAGCGCATATCCGTATTTCGCTTTTACCAATGAAGAATCCAATGCTTTTGCACCAACCAGGCCTGATTCTTCCCCAACAGTAATGATGAACTGGATTGTACCATGCGGAATCGATTGTTCCTTTAAAACGCGGACTGTTTCAAGCATGACAGCCAGTCCAGTCTTATCATCAGCACCAAGGATCGTTGTTCCATCAGTAACGACATAACCATCTTTAATGGATGGCTTCACGCCATTTGCAGGAACGACAGTATCCATGTGGGAAGTAAAGTAGATTGTATCTGCTCCTTCTTTTGTCCCTTGTAAAGTACAGATCAGGTTTCCGGCTCCGTGACCAGTTTGTGCCGTTGTATCGTCCTCGAATACCTCTACGCCGAGGTCCTCGAATTTTTTCTTAAGGACACGTGCAATTTCAGTTTCATACTTTGTTTCAGAGTCAATTTGGACAAGCTCTAAAAACTCATTCAATAAACGTTCGTTATTAATCATTCTAGCCGACCTCCAATTATGTATATACTACTAGAGTATAACGCTAATTGAATCTCAACACCAAACACAAAATCCTACAGCGGGATGTTGCCGTGCTTCTTGCCTGGTCTGTCTTCCTTTTTCGTTCGGAGCATTTCCAGTGACTGAATCAATTTGATTCGTGTTTCTCGCGGATCGATGACATCATCCACCATTCCCTGGCTTGCCGCGACATAAGGATTCGCAAATTTTTCACGATACTCATCGATTTTCTGCTGCCTTGTCTCTTCTGGATTGTCACTGTTATTGATTTCTTTCGCAAAAATAATATTGGCAGCTCCCTGCGGACCCATTACAGCGATTTCAGCATTCGGCCATGCGAACACCAGATCCGCCCCGATCGATTTACTGTTCAGGGCCACATATGCGCCACCGTAAGCTTTTCGCAAAATCACGGTGAGCTTAGGAACGGTTGCTTCCGAATAGGCATAAAGGATTTTTGCTCCATGGCGGATGATGCCGCCATGCTCCTGCTTGATACCTGGGAAGAATCCGGTGACATCTTCAAAAGTGATGATGGGGATATTGAAAGAATCACAGAATCTGATGAAACGGGATGCCTTATCGGAAGAGTCGATATCAAGTCCGCCTGCCATCACCTTAGGCTGGTTGCAGACGAGGCCAACGACCTCCCCTTTAATTCTTGCCAGACCAATGACAATGTTTTTGGCAAAATCCTTCTGTATTTCCAGGAATGAGCCGGCATCGACTACCTGCTCAATTACTTTACGCACGTCATACGGCCTTATTGCATCGAATGGAATGGCATCCGTTAAATCTGGCCTGTAGTCATCTTCAGCATCTGCCTCTAACCTCGGCGGCTTTTCTTCATAGCTTTGCGGCAGATAGCTTAACAGCAGTCTGACCTGCTCTAGTGTTTCTTCTTCAGACTGGCCATGGAAATGAGCATTGCCACTGATCGTGTTATGTACAATCGCACCGCCAAGGTCCTCTGCAGAAATTTTTTCGCCGGTTACCGTTTCAATTACTTTAGGTCCGGTGATGAACATCTGGCTCGTTTTTTCGACCATGAAAACAAAATCCGTAATAGCTGGAGAGTATACTGCCCCGCCGGCACATGGACCCATGATCACGGAAATTTGCGGGATCACTCCAGAATAAATGGAGTTGCGGTAAAAAATATGACCGTATCCATCAAGTGAAACAACGCCCTCCTGGATCCTTGCTCCGCCAGAGTCATTCAACCCAACGAATGGAGCACCATTTTTAGCTGCCAGATCCATTACATTGGCGATTTTCTTTGCATGCATTTCACCTAAGGCTCCACCAAATACGGTGAAATCCTGTGAAAACAAATAAATCGGCCTCCCGTTCACCTTCCCGTATCCGGTTACAACTCCATCTCCTGGGCCTTTCTGGTTCTCAAGTCCAAAGTCTGTGCTCCGGTGCTGGATGAATGGATTCAACTCCACAAAGCTCCCTGGATCAACTAGTAAATCAATTCGTTCACGAGCAGTCAGCTTCCCTTTTTCATGCTGCTTTTCGATCCGTTCGTCACCGCCGCCCAGTTCAATTTCCCTGCGTTTATCGTATAGTTCATTGATTTTTTCATAGATGTCTGGCATTTCTATTCAGCCTCCCCGTTCTTCTCGCAAAGTTCGTATAAAACGCTTCCTGTCGATTTTGGATGCATGAATGCGACTAACGCTCCCCCTGCACCTTTCTTAGGAACATCCTGAATCATTTTGATTCCATTTTCCTTCATATCATTGATTCTTTCCTGGATCGAATCTACGCCCAGGGCAACATGGTGGATTCCTTCCCCACGTTTTTCGATAAAGGAAGCGATAGCGCTTTCTCCAGATAAAGGTTCAAGGAGCTCAAGCTTCGTTTCTCCCGCTTTCAGGAAAGCTACTTTGACCTTCTCACTGTCTACTTCCTCGATTCCCAGCAATGGCAGCTTCAGCACCTCTGTATAAAATGGGAGGGCATGCTCAATAGATTTGACAGCAATGCCGATATGGTCGACCTTTTTAATCATGTAATTCCCTCCAAATATTATTTAAATATATTTAACTGTTTTAATATTCGACAAAAATGTCACAATTCCTTCTAATTTCAACGAACAATACCGTTCATGGGGAAATTATCATTGACATAATAATTAAGTCATTATATTTCTAAACTATCATAAATTCCCTCGAAGGTTGGTATAAATGCATCTCTTAAAAGGGTTGTTGAATTCATCAGATGATTGTAAAATAGTAGTGATAGATAGCGAAAGCTTTGGAAGGGGGATTACTTTTATGCGTAAGCCAAATATCAGGAAGGTCGTAGTATACATCATGCTTTTTACTATGCTTGCTTCAACCCTTCTAATGGGATTATCAACATTCCTATAATAACTATAAATAAATCAAAGGGCTGTCATCTGACAGCCCTTTTTATTCGTTGATTGCTCCATATTCTTTACCTAATTCTATAAAATCTTTAGAAGTAGAAGTAACTAGAATCTTTGTACCTAATGGTATGTATTCATACAATGATTCGACTGCCTCATTTTGAAGGCGGATGCAGCCCTGGGATATTTTTTTCCCGATACTCGAGGGGTCATTTGTTCCATGGATTCCGTATGTTCGGCCATCCGTATCCCCTGCATCGAACCCAATCCACCTGCTGCCAAGAGGATTGTTGGGATGACCGCCAGGAATATCCTTTTTACGGTAATAAGGGTCGGGAGCTTTGACAGTGACGGTAAATAAACCTTCGGGTGTCAGCTCATCTGATTTGCCAGTTGCTGCGCTGACCACCGTCTGGACTCTGTTCTCATTGATCAGTGCCACTTCATTCGTCTGTTTATTCACAATTACAAATGGATCTCCAGGAAGCGGATTTGTTCCAAGCGGCCAAATAGGTGAAAATATGAATGCTGCTAGAAGCATAGAAATAAACACTGGCATGTTAATCCCCCCGTGGTCTATTTCCGTTAGTTTGTCACGGCCGCTTCATTTTTATCCTCACTCGTCTTAAGTCCTTTGAATGACCGTTTCAACAAAAGGAATTGTTCCATTTCATTAACAAAATGGAGAAGTGCGGCCCTCGCTTCGAACTCTTCCCTTGTTTTAGGAAGCTCCATATTCTCAAACTCCGTTTTCATCCTCATCAATTTTTCCAGATAAATAAGAACTGTATTACCAGGGTGAATCCCTCTGGATAGCGACTCGACAAAATCAGCAACAATATTAGCCTGTTCAACATGCTGCGGAATTGAAGTGATGGAAGGAAGTACTCTTTCAATGATTTCAAATTGCTTTTCCCTGATTCTAAAATATTGATAATACAAATTTTCATCTCTTAAAAAATGATTTTCTACGTCCTGGATGGCAAGTGCCTTTGCCTTTTCAATAAGCGTCGCAGTCTCGGTCAGCTCCCGGCCATCCCAATTAGAATCATTCTTTCTAAGGTAAAGTGTAATTTCGCTGAATATCTTCTTGAATTGGGCTTCAATTTCTCTTTGGTATTCTTCCAGCTTGTTGTCGACACTCGGCATATACAAATTCATGATCAACGCCACACCTATTCCAATCGTGATAATTCCCAGTTCATTAAATAAAAGGCCAGATGTTACATTCCCTGCAGAATAGATATGCATGATGATGACACTGCTGGAAACGACTCCTTCCTTCGCCCTGAACATGACAACGGTCGGAATGAAAAAGAGCAGCAATAGTCCGATGACAACAGGGTGGTACATGATCCCCTCAAAAAACACCGCAGAGAACGCCATAGCAATTACGCAGGCCAGGAATCTATGCCAGGATGCCTGCAACGACCGCTTTTTTGTCACCTGGATACAAAGAATCGTCAAGATACCAGCAGAGACATAATTTTCAAAGCCAAAAAACTGGGCAATAACGATGGCAATCGCCGTACCAAGCGCTGTTTTTAAAGTACGATAACCAATTCTGAATTTCACAATGTATTCTCCTATCAAAAAACTTATACTGTTCAAACACTGCATACTACACGAAAGACTTTGGCTATCTATTCAGACAAACCTCAAACAAATAAAAAGATGACCATACCATTTTTGATATGATCATCCATTAGTTTATCAGATTCGTCATCCATTATAAAAGCAATGCTAGTGTCTTACAGCATTTTTTCAAGAAATTCTTTTGCTCTGCTGCTCTTCGGGCTGCTGAAGAATTCTGCTGGAGGGGCATCCTCTACCAATACTCCGCCATCGAGGAAAAGTACTCGATCGGCGACTTCACGGGCAAAGCCCATTTCATGGGTTACAATAGCCATTGTCATTCCGGTATGGGCCAGTGACTTCATAACCTCAAGCACCTCTTTGACCATCTCCGGATCCAATGCGGAGGTTGGTTCGTCGAACAACATGACTTCAGGATTCATTGCAAGGGCCCTGGCGATTGCTACCCGCTGCTTTTGGCCTCCAGACAGCCTGTTCGGATATTCATTTGCCTTTTCGGAGAGGCCTACTTTTTTCAGAAGCTCCAATCCTTGCTTATCGGCTTCAGCCTTACCAGTCCCTTTAACCTTTAACGGTGCATACGTAATGTTTTGCAGCACGGTCATATGCGGGAATAGATGAAAGTGCTGGAACACCATTCCTACATTTTCACGGACTTTCATAATGTTCGTTTTCTTGTCGGTAATATCATCTGAGCCAATTAAGATCTGGCCGCTTGTCGGCTGCTCAAGTAAATTAAGGCAGCGGAGGAAAGTCGATTTTCCTGAACCTGAAGGCCCGATAATGGCAACAACCTCACCATTTTCGATTGTAGTGGATATTCCCTTTAAAACTTCAAGCTTGCCAAATGATTTATGAAGGTTTTGTACTTTAATCACTTTGCCTCATTCTCCTTTCAACCAGCTTGCCAATGAATGTCAAGGAGATGACCATGAGATAATAGATCAGGCCGGCAAAAATCAGCGGCTCAAAAAATCTATACTGCTCTCCGCCAACAATATACGCTCTCCGCATAATATCATTTGCCGCAATAACCGTTACAATCGCCGATTCCTTCGTCAGGGTGATAAATTCATTCATCAATGCAGGCAATATATTTTTTAAAGCCTGCGGCAGGATGATGTCCCGCATCATACGATTACCGGGAACACCAAGAGCCATCGCTGCTTCTTTCTGTCCTTTATCCACCGCTAAAATTCCAGCACGAATGATTTCCGATATATATGCAGCCGAATTCAAAGAGAAAGACGCCACCGCGGCAGTGTAGGATGAAATCTCAAAGCCAATAATCTGCGGAGCTCCGTAATAAATGATCATCAGTTGCAAAATGAGCGGTGTGCCGCGAAAGATGGATGTATAAACATCTGCGAACCAATGGAGCGCTTTGTATTTGCTAATTTTTAAGATTGCAAGGATGATTCCAAATGCAAAGCCCAGAAGCCCTGCTACCAATACTATTTTAAGTGTGACGCCAATTCCCTTCAGGATATATGGCAACGAAGGAAGGATGGCGGTAAAATCAAGATCCATATTCTTAACAGCCCTCTCTGTCTATTTCATGAAGGAGAAAGGCGCCCAGAAGACATTAGCATTCTGAACGCCTGTTTTTGATTCTTACTTTTCTCCGCCAAACCATTTAACAATCAATTTGTCTACTTCACCGTTTTCCATTTTCTCTTTCAGAACCTTGTTGAATTCCTCTGTCAGCTTGCTTCCTTTAGGGAACGCGATGGCTGAACCGGCTTCTTCTTCGCTTCCATCCTCAATCGTAAATCCAGCAAGATCAGGATTATTCTTGAAGTATCCTTCTGCCACTGTATCTTCAATAATCGCTGCATCAATACGGCCAGCTTTGATCTCCTGCACCAATTCAGGGATTCTTGTTCGTTTCTCAATCTTAATTTCAACTGTTTCTGCAATTTTTTCCGCTTCTTCTTCCTGGATGGACGAAAGCTGGACACCAACAGTCTTTCCCTTTAGGTCCTCGATTGCTTTGATGTTGCTGTCTTTCGCAGAAACAATCATATGTTTCGCTGTATAGTAAACATCAGTGAAATCAACGTTTTCTTTACGTTCAGCAGTTGGAGTCATGCCTGCCATGACAAAATCCACGCGGTCAGCCTGCAGTGCACCGATAAGACCGTTGAAATCCATATCCTTAATTTCCACTTCATACCCTAACTCACTTGCAATCAGATTTGCCAGATCTACGTCAAAACCAATAATTTCATCACTTGTAGCTGTTTCCACGTATTCAAACGGAGGATAGTCAGCTGAAGTCCCCATTTTAAGGACTTTCTTTTCTTCTCCGCCGGCCCCAGATGTTTTTTCAGTGCTTGTCCCGCATGCAGCGAGAATTCCCATTAATAACACGCTCATCATAAAAACTGAAATTACTTTTTTCATTTGTTTGTTTTCCCCCTATAATGTTCATTCTGTAATTTTATACAAGTTTATTAATATACCAGCTATTAAACTTATAGTTTTCTGTATAACAACTAATAATTATTAGCTAAGATGTATTTTAACACATACTAATAAATATGCAATAATATTTTTAAATATAAATAAAATACATTTTACTCATAGGCTCTGTCACACTTGCCTGTTGATTTTCGTTCCAGG
>NZ_JAGGQM010000013.1:0-75218 GCF_018613295.1 Bacillus sp. ISL-39 | reverse complement strand
CTCTTCTTGTGACAGCTTTTCACCTTTGGGCACCAAACCTGTCTGAAGTTTCCTCTTCTTGTGACAGCTTTTCTCCTTTTGGCACTGAACCTGTCTGAAGTTTCCTCTTCTTGTGACAGCTTTTCTCCTTTTGGCACCAAACCTGTCTGAAGTTCTCTCATCTTGTGACAGCTTTTCCCCTTTGGGCACCAAACCTGTCTGAAGTTTCCTCTTCTTGTGACAGCTTTTCACCTTTTGATGCTCAACCTGTCTCAAGTTCCCTCATCTCGTGACAGCTTTTCGCCTTTTGGCACCAAACCTGTCTGAAGTTCTCTCATCTTGTGACAGCTTTTCCCCTTTTGATGCTGAACCTGTCTCAAGTTCCCTCATCTCGTGAAAGCTTTTCCCCTTTTGGCACCGAACCTGTGATAATTACGGGATCCCACCCTATTCCCGCAGCTTAAAAATGCATAAATAAGTCCGCAGATGCTGCTTCGTTCAACAGCCATTTGATCGGTACTTGTTCTGCGGGATGGATAAATTCAAAATGATCGTTCACGTCCATATCCACCACATACAGCTGGGCCCCCATTTCTACGGCGATCCCGAGTAGGTCATGAACAGAAGATACTCCAAAGTCATTCAATGCATTTGATAAGTATTCAAGGTCCTCAGACGGGACGGAAACATACCGTTTATCCAGGATATTTACCCCCCTGCGGGAAAATGCCAGGACGACCTCTGCACCTGATGATGCAGCGCCTACGGCCACATTCAAAGGTGGGTAGGCAGACTCCAATTCATCATGCAAAGCCATTACCACTACTTTCTTCTTTTCCATCAGCTCTTCCCCTCCATTAGTAACTTAGCACTGCATCTGCCTGGTAGGCGTTCTCTAAAAAAGTTGCAACACCTGACAGTTCGGCACCATCAACCAGTTCCAGTCCGTCGGCGATCAGCACATTCATCTGACATCCAAAAAATTTAATTCCCGAATCTAATGCCTGCTGCATTAGTTTTTGCAAATCCATATTGTGGGTTCTCTCCATGATCTTCACATACCGTTTGTCCAGGACTCGGGCTCCATCTAAATCAAAGAAAATCGATACCTCGTTCTCTTCCTCAGCGTTTTTGAGCGCTTTTTTTAAAACGTAGGGGACATTGGAACTCAATGAAACGAAGTAAACAAATTTCTTATTTGCCATGTGGCTTCCCTTCCTTCAGCTCGTTTATTTCTACAACTAATTATGTTGTCCAAATGATGAATAAATCTTACCACCATATTATACCCTAATAGGTATATAATAAAACAAATTTGCCAGAAAAACAAAGGCAGCAGCCTGGTTCTATCACCAAGCTGCTGCCTTTCTTCCTAACTATTATTTCACCCATTTATGAAGCAGGGGTCCTGTTTCACCGTAAACCGGGTCTGTCTCTGGTACGGGTACGTTTTTAATTTGTGAGAGCGCCTGTGCCCTGGTGCCAGGATCCTCTTTTTTCAAATCAGGATTCCGTCCATTTGGATAGGCACCTACGACCGCAAAGTCCTGGCTGCTGTCAATTTTCTTGTGGCCGGTTCCCGCCGGAAGGACAATTACATCACCCGCTTTAAGCTCGAGTCGTTCTCCGCTGTCACCGCCAACTTGCACGGTTGCGCTGCCTGACTTTACGCCGAGCACTTCATGGGTGTTGGTATGATAGTGATGGTAATCGTAAATATCACCCGTCCATGTGCCTGTCCAATTATGCTGCTCGAATTGTTCCTCCATGCTTAAGTTATCGTCAAAAACACCCTGATAGACAATGACCGGCAATGTCGGATTGTTGGGAATATCACCTGTGTCCTGTGCAAAAAATGATTGTATTTGTGTTCCCATTATGGAATCTGCTCCTTTCTTTTATCGTATTGAAGTATACTTTTAAAAGTGAAGTGCCCACCACATTTGTTCCTATGATGGCATGAGCCAAAATGGCCTATGCTTATCTCTACCTAAAATTCTCTTGTGTTAAACGTATCTCCTTGTTCAAGATTGCCAGCTTTATAGCCTTTATAGAACCAGCTTTTCCTTTGCTCTGACGTTCCGTGTGTGAAGCTTTCCGGCACGACATAGCCCTGGGAACGCTTCTGAATCGTATCATCTCCTACCGCACTGGCAGCATTCATCGCTTCCTCCAGGTCACCTTCTTCGACTACACCCATTCCCTGTGCATGGTGAGCCCATACGCCTGCTAAATAATCGGCCTGAAGCTCAAAACGAACTTGATATTTATTGAATTCTGTCTGATCCAAACGACCGCGCAGTGAATTCAGCTTATCGGTTGTTCCCAGTAATGTTTGCACATGGTGTCCTACCTCATGGGCGACAACATAGGCCATCGCAAAGTCACCAGGCGCCTTGAATTTTGTTTGAAGTTCTTTATAAAAACTGAGGTCAATATAAAGTTTCTGATCACCCGGACAATAAAATGGGCCTACCTGCGATCCAGCCATTCCACAGGCTGACTGGACACTGCCGGAATACAAAACAAGTGTTGGCTCTTGATACTCCATGCCCTGTTCCGCAAATACCTCGGACCATACTTCCTCTGTATCGGCAAGGACTACTGAAACAAATTGGGCAAGCTCCTCTTCCTCGGCTGTCTGCTCATAAGGAGCAGGAGACTGGTTTCCGCCGTTCGTCATATTATTGACGACATCCCCCATATCGCCTCCGCCAAGGAATGTCATGATCACTAATAAGATAATACCGCCAAGGCCGCCGCCCATGAGCATGCCTCCGCCGCCCGCTCCTCTCCTGTCTTCCACGTTGCTGCTCGCTCTTCTGCCTTTCCATTGCATGATGTTGACTCCTTCCTGCTATATACTAAACACTGATAAATAAGCTTTATTTGATGTCTTAGTGTTATACCCGCTATAAAGCGATTTATTTGCTTTCTTATGAATATTTTTTTGGTAAGTCTCTATTATTCCGGGCATACAAAGTCTGCTTCCCTTGTTTCCAACACACAAAAAAGCAAGCAGGGCACCTCTATTCAGAGGTTTTCCTGCTTGCTTATTCATGTCCATCAGTAATTGTTGCGGACAACTAAATACGTTTGCTTAATCAAACTCCAGCGCTTGTCTGGCTGAACAAGGCACTTGTGCTTTTTTCATTGCCTAGGAAATAGTGCCGCTGATGGCTGCCAAGACGTCATATTGCTCAAGGTCTAATTCGAGGTCTTCACCTGCTGCCAGTTTGGCTAACTGGGCACCTAGATAGGGTCCGACTGTCAGGCCTGATGCTCCCAATCCATTTGCCAGGAAAAGATTTTCATAGCCCGGGACAGCCCCTATGATCGGCAGGAAATTCGGAGCGACTGGACGGAAACCCACTTTTGTTTCGAGATAGGTTGCATCTGCCAGGCCAGGTGCGACTGTCAGTCCTTTATCGATGATTTCATGCATGCCTCCAAGAGTCGGCCGGGTATCAAATCCCTGCTCGTCTTCATGGGTTGCTCCAATGACAACCCTGCCTCCATCGAAAGCAAGAATGTACTGGTTATTAGGAGGCATGACGACGGGCCAGCCCCCGGTCTCTGTATCCTCAAGCATTAGATGGATGATTTGAGCTTTTTGAGGAGAGATGCTCAGCTTGATACCAAGCGGTTCCAGCAGCTCAGGTGCCCATGCCCCCGCAGTTAGGATGATGCTGTCCGCGTCAAATCTTGTGTCTCCTGCTTTTACACCCGTCACTTTTTCACCGGAGGAGTCTAATTGGGCATCTCCCTTTACGACTGAAGCACCATGTTTTTGTGCAGCATTCAGAAGAGCATCCCGCAACAAGCGTCCATTTACGCGAGCCCCGCCGGTTACATGCACAGAAGCATACTCTTCTGATAAGGGCGGGAAAAGCTCATTCGTTACTTGCTGATCCAGCTGCCTGATCTCTCCGATTTCCGGTGCTTCTTCCCGCCTGATCATCGCTCTATCTTCCATTTTCGCAAGTTTTTCATGATCGGAATGAAGGCTGATTGCACCTACACGCTGATAGCCCGTCTCCAGCTCGCCGTCCTCTTCAAGCTGTTTAATAAGAGCTGGGTAAAAGGCCGCTCCATTCTTTGCGAGGAAATACCATGCCTTATTCCTGCGCTGGGTCAGCCAGGGACAAATGATTCCAGCGGCTGCATCCGTCGCTTGTCCTGGTTCCCCACGGTCAATGATTGTTACCTTCTTGCCTTCCTTCGCTAAGTGATAGGCAGTGGATGCGCCTAATATTCCAGCCCCAATGATGATATATGCTTTCATTCCCTACACCTTTTCCGTAAAAGATTCTTGATATCATTCTACAGAAATTAAGCGATAGACTCAAAGCTACTCCACTTTAAAGTTTTCTTTGTATGCTATTTCCTGGCCCCCCACAGTCAAAATATCATGGTTATTTGCATTTAGTATGACTATTTTGATTATGAAAATAGAGAATGATAGAGACAAAGGAAAAAATGACGATAAAACTGATGCTCCTGTATACTTATGCCCCTCCTAATGGATCTCGGCATGGCTGTCGGAAGCTGGCCTTTTCCTCCTCAGTGCCTCTCCAATGATGACTAGCAATAGGCCCATTGCCAGAAATCCGAGATCGTACATCAGTGCATTGGGATCGCCTGGTTTTACCCGGTGAATTTGCAACAGATGGTGATTCACCACACCCTCCACTAAATTAAAAATTCCTGCACCGGTTAAAAATCCGCCAACTAGCCGGCTGACGCCTCTCGATATTTCAGATGGCCGGCCTGCCAGCCATAACAAGATTCCTCCAATCACAAGAGCCACTGTCACACCGAAATGAAAGACCCCGTCACTGAAAATCTGTCCCGGCCTGCTGGTCTCCATGACTACGCTATGCCACCGGAGCAATTGATGAAAAATAATCCCGTCCATCGCTCCCATAAACCCAAAACCAAGAGTGAAACTGCCTATGCTCAGGAACTTCTGTTTCGTTTTTGAATTCATACCTTAACTCCTTCCGGTATATTTCAAAGTTTTGAATTATATATCCTAAAATACCGGATGCTAATCTTCTGGAGAGGTCAACGACCCTTTTTAAAAATAGTTTCCACACTCGAAAAGTTATTTTCGCTATACCTTAGGGGTTTCTGATATAATTTTTATTAATGTGTACTTACAGCAATGATACTGTTGAAATAATGGAGTGAATATAAAGATGGACACCAAAAAGGCTCTGCCTATTTTATTTTTAGTTATGTTTCTCGTAATGGTCGGCTTTGGAATCATCATTCCAGTCATCCCTTTTTACGCTGAAGAAATCGGGGCAACACCCACTCAGCTGGGATTGTTGATGGCGGTCTATTCCTTGATGCAGTTCATATTCGCGCCAATGTGGGGCCGAATCTCCGACAGGATTGGCAGGAAGCCTGTCATCATGATTGGCATACTTGGGCTGTCCCTTTCATTTTTCTTGATGGCCCTTTCCACTGAGCTTTGGATGCTGTTTGCGGCCAGGATCATTGGCGGATTTTTGTCTTCGGCTAATATGCCGACTGTCATGGCCTATGTCGCAGATATCACATCTGAGGAAGACCGCGGAAAAGGCATGGGAATCATCGGCGCTTCAGTAGGACTGGGATTTATTTTCGGCCCGGCAATCGGCGGTGTTTTTTCACAATCCAGCCTGAGCACTCCTTTTTACCTTGCAGGAGCGACTTCGCTGGTTACATTCCTTTTCGTTACTTTTATCTTGAAAGAATCGCTTTCAGCTGAACAGCGCAGCATTCAGGAAAAGGAAAAAACCTCACTACTGAAGGCTTTGAGCGGACCGCTTTCCATGTTATTCCTGCTCCAGCTGTTCGTTTCACTTTCTCTGTCCGGACTTGAGGCAACCTTTGCTTACTTTGCTGCTGAAAAAGCTGGGCTGGGTTCAGTCGAATTAGGATATATTTTCATGATCATGGGTCTGGCAGGAGCCATCGTACAGGGAGGCCTGGTCGGCAAATTGACTAAGAAGCTTGGCGAGGGCATTGTCATCCAGCTGGGCATTATCATTTCTGCGGCGGGCTTCGGTTTAATCCTCCTGACAGAAGGATTTGGGACTGCAGCATTGTTCCTGACCATTTTTGGAATAGGAAATGGGTTGATTCGCCCAAGTGTATCCTCATTACTGACAAAGAAATCGACGACCGGTCATGGCGGCACTACTGGCTTGCTTTCATCCTTTGATTCCCTCGGCAGGATCATTGGACCTCCATTAGGCGGATGGCTGTTCTCGATTGCCATTGGAATGCCTTATATTTCGGGGATTGTGTTATCAATGGTTGCACTGGTTTTGTACCAATTCTATCAAGCACGAACAAAAACTTCTCATTCGTTAGACCAATAATACAAGAAGGAGGATGGCTTTTATTTGCCACCCTCCTTTTATTTACTATTACTCCACCTTCTTAATTCGTTAAGGGGAGTTTTATTTCAACTAAGGTCCCATTGTTTAGTTTACTATGATATGAAATCGTCCCATTATGCTGTTTAATGATTTTATGGCAAATCATCAACCCGAGACCCGTCCCTTTCTCCTTCAATGTGTAAAATGGCTCCCCTAAGCGCGGAAGTAATTCTTCTGGAATTCCGCAACCGTCATCTTGTACAGAAATAATACATTCACCGTCTATCCCTTTTTGCAGTTTAATATCAATATTACCGCCGTTAGGCATTGCCTCCATTGCATTCTTAAAAATATTCAGGAACACTTGTTTAATCTGGTTTTTCTCACATGTTATGAAGAAATCTGTACCCAGATAACTTCGGCTGAATTGTATATTTTTCATATTGGCCTGCGGGGATAAGAATTCGACTGTATGATCGATTAAATCACATAAATTGGCCTGGTTTAGCTGGATAGCCTGTGGTTTTCCTAAAGAAAGCATTTCACTTGTTATGGTTTCAATTCTTTCTAGTTCGCTTAGAAGCAAGCTGTTTATTTCATTCGCCCCATTTTCTTTTCCATACAGCTGGACAAACCCCTTTATTGTTGTAAGAGGATTCCGTATTTCATGGGCTACCCCTGCTGCCAGTTCCCCCACAATCGATAGCTTTTCGGATTGCAAAAGAATCTCTTCAGATTTTTTGCGCTCAGAAATATCCCTGCTTATTATAACAATGTGTTCAATTGATTGGGCATCATTCATAACAGGCATGCAGCGGGACTCAAAATCTATCCATTTACCACTTATATGCTTGAAACGGAACTCCACTGGCCTTGATTTTCTATCTTTCATGATTTTTGTGATTGCATTCCTGAAATTCAAAACATCATCCGAATGAATTAACTTACATATTTCTATTTTTTCGAGCTCGGGAACCTTATATCCCAAAACCATTTCATGAGAGGGAGAAAAATAACTAATGGTATGCTCTTTATTCATTACCATTATGAGATCGGATGTATTCTCAGCAATGAGGCGGTATTTGGATTCACTTTCCTCCAGTGTCTGCTCCATCCTCTTTCGTTCCTGGATTGCTCTATATAACTTTTCATATGATTCTATTAATAATCCACCAACAAGGACCCCTATTGATACAAACAGTAAATATTGGAGATGAAAAACTGGATTGTCTCTAATTACGTTTAAAACTATAGGTACAGTAATAATATAAGTGACTATGTAAGAACCCAGTAAGATCATATACCTCTTGACTGGCTGAAAATGCACTGTGAATTTATGAATAACGACAAATACGGTCATGACCACTAACCAGCCAACAATTGCCGGAAACCAGTTTTCAGATACCATTAACCTGGAAACCAATGCAAAAGTGCTGGTAATCAGCCCTGCACCTGGTCCGAGATAAGCGAAGACCAAAATAATCACGGCATAGCGGATATCATAGGAATAGCCTTGATCCTGAAAAGATAGGACAACAAGGACAGTGGAAACAAACCCGGCGTATATTCCTGTCCAAACCCGTAATTGCTTAAGTGGTTTAAGATTTAAATAAGACCGAATTACTAAAGGAGTACTGACCATTAAAGAAAGCATTGAAAGATTAATTAGGTAATCTATAATCAACTGGCTCCCACCTATATTAATTCTGAATTTATTAATTATCATAAACCAGAGAATACACCTTTTCCAGAGAATTTAATGCAATTAACCCTTTATTTTTTAAATTATTAAAATAATTAAACTTCGACTTAAATTATTTCGATTTTCGTAGTAATATTAACATATAAAAGGAGGAGATCCATTTGACAAAAACAATTGAAAAGCGTTTTGAACGCTCTGAGGTCCCTGTTAATCAAACTTGGAACCTGGATGATTTATTCCTGTCTGACCAGGAGTGGGAGGCTGAACTGAAAGAGATTGAAGAGGACGTCAAAAAATTCAGCGGCTTTAAAGGCAGCCTGCATACAAAACCGAAGGCATTGCTGGAATGCCTTACTGCTCAGGAAGAACTGACGAAAAAGCTTGTAAAAGTACGTACATACGCAAGTCTGAAGCAATCTGCCGATGGCTCAGACCCAGTGAATCAGGCAAATTCCGCTAAAGTAGCAGCCATTAGCACACAAGCTTTGTCTGCTCTATCATTCATTTCCTCTGAAATACTTAATTTCGAGGATGGTAAAATAGAAGAATTTCTTCAGGAAGAACCTGGTCTGGAACCCTTCAAAAAGAACTTATCAGAACTATTGGAAACCAAAAAACATAAGTTATCACCTGAAACAGAAGAGGTGCTGGCTGCGCTTGGCGAGGTCCATTCTGCTCCTTATAATATTTATGGAATGGCTAAGCTTGCGGACATGCAGTTTTCTTCAATCCAGGATGAAGAGGGAAATGAACTGCCAGTCTCTTTTGCAGTATTTGAAAGCCGATATGAATTTTCTCCTGACACCTATGTCCGCAGAAAAGCATATGAATCCTTTGTTTCCACACTTAAACAATATAAAAATACGATTGCTGCAACTTATGCGACTGAAGTTAAAAAACAGGTTACACTCGCAAAGATCAGGAATTATGAGTCCGTTACCGATATGCTTTTGGAACCGCAGCAGGTAACACAGGAAATGTACAATAATCAAATCGATATCATTTACAAGGAACTGGCACCGCATATGCGCCGTTTCGCCAAGTTAAAGAAGAAGGTGCTGGGGCTGGACAAAATGATGTTCTGTGACCTGAAGGCTCCTTTTGACCCAGAATTTGATCCGAGCATCACCTATGATGAAGCACACGACCTGATCACAGAGTCCTTAAAAGTAATGGGCCCTGATTATACCGCCATGATTGAAAAAGGCTTTGAGGAGAGATGGGTGGATCTCGCTGATAATGTCGGCAAATCAACTGGAGCTTTCTGCTCAAGCCCTTATGGTTCACACCCTTATATCCTTATCACATGGGCTGATAATATGCGTGGCTGCTTTACACTAGCTCACGAGTTTGGTCATGCAGGGCATTTTTACCTGGCGAACCAAAACCAGCGCATCATGAATGTTCGTCCTTCCATGTACTTCATTGAAGCGCCTTCTACAATGAATGAGATGCTTCTCGCACAGCATCTTCTCGAAAAAAATAAAGATGATGCCCTGATGAGCCGATGGGTCATTCTTCAGCTATTAGGAACGTACTATCATAACTTTGTCACGCACCTGCTTGAGGCAGAGTACCAGCGCCGCGTATACGCCCATGCTGAAGCTGGCAAAGCACTGACGGCTAATACACTTACTGAAATCAAAACTGAAGTCCTTAAAGGCTTCTGGGGTGATACAGTGGAAATCGATGAAGGAGCCGGCCTGACCTGGATGCGCCAGCCTCATTACTACATGGGCTTGTATCCATACACATACTCTGCAGGTTTGACTGCTTCGACTGCCGTATCACAGCTGATCAAGGAAGAAGGACAGCCTGCAGTAGACCGCTGGCTTGAGGTGCTCCGTGCGGGCGGCACTATGAAACCGCTCGACTTGCTGAAGCATGCGGGATTGGATATGTCGACACCGGAACCGGTCCGAAAAGCAGTTGCTTATGTTGGTTCATTGATTGATGAATTAGAACAATCTTATCAATAGAAGTATAAAAACCCATGGGATATTCCCATGGGTTCTACTTATTTATTCATTTTAGAAAGGAAATCCCCAAGAAGATCGTCCAAATCTTCATCCTTTTCTTCGCTATCCACTTCGGGTGATTCGGTTTGCTTGATCGATTCCCAAACAAATGAATCGAGATCATCATCCATAGGATCGCTCTCAGCCGTAGAAGCAGTCTCTTCTATAACCAGTGAGTCCTCTGTTGCAGTTGCTGACGGAAGATCCATCTCTTCTTCCTGAAGATACAGGGCTTCATCAATTTCTGTTGATTTGCTATTCAAGGATGCAAGCAGTGCCGTGGCCCGAATAGGGTCTGTCAGCAGGTGATAAACGATATTGCCCAGCAAAGCCTCTGAATGCTCATGCTTGACCCAATCCCGTTGCGATTTGCTGAGATTGCGCGGGAGGGGAATGGTAATCGTCTCGCGTTCCCTCGAATATGAATTCCCTACCCCTTGCAGGACAAAATCAGCAATCTTGCTGGAAAAATTCCTTCTCTCAGTTTCTTTCAGTTTTTGAAGATGCCTCAAGATATGGTCTGGTGTATCAGACGGGATCCGGAACGATAGTGCTTGTCCCCTCTTAATCTCATTTGGGTTGGTTTTTTTCATAAAATCACCTTATTTTAGCTTTTAACAGGTTCAGAAGCGGCTTTACTGCTCTTCTCTGATTTCTTCACGTAATCCATAATGAGTTTATAGTAGGCATTTGCCATCATCCAGATGCTCTCTTTTTCATCCTCGAAGAATTCAATGTTATAGCCATCAAGATTGTTGTTCAATGTCTTAATATAATCCTTTAGAACGGTCGCACCGCCGCCGACAAAATAGCAGATTTCAGTCTGTGAATTCTTTGCCCAGACATTGCGGAGAAGTCGGTATTGCTTTTTAGCCAATTCGACAAGGATACGGTCCGTGATATCATGCACGCTTGTTCGGCTGCCTTTGACCATAATATGGTTGCGATCATTTTTACGCGTGATGATTTCTACGACATCCCTGCGGCTGTCCAATTCCACGCCATGCTTGCTGCGGATTTCTTCCCTGATCTGTTCCAATGCCTCAGAAACTCCAAGATTGAAGCCCTGGGCCTTATCATCATCGACATTGCGGTTCTTGATGACAGCGATATCAGTTGATAAGCCGCCGATATCCTGGATCAGAATCCTTCTATCAATAAGGTCTTTATTGATGATTTTCAGGCTGTTGTCCATTACTAGATTGATATAAGCAGCGAATCCCTCAGGGTAAACCTTCACTTCATCAAACTTGATATTAACTTTCAAACCCTGGTATTTAGGCGTTACGAGGAACTCAACCTGATGAACAGATCCAACTAACCTGGAACGGTAGCCTGCGTCCTTTCCTTCCTTCACTTCACGAAGCGGAAGTCCTGTACCAAGTGTGTAATTTGCATCTATGACATTCTTGCTTTTTGGAAACAGCTTTGCGTTCTCTTCACTCACTGCATCCAATGCAAGAGTAGCGAACAACATAACTAAAGTCTGATCTTCCTCGGACTTGCTGCTTCCTGGATCAAGTTCTGTCGCATTATCGCTTTTAGTCGCCAGATTGCCGACACGGTAAATTACATTGTTATCCTTCAGGGCAGGGGAGTGGACCCGAATATGGATTCCATCTAGAGGATCCTTCGTGTCAAGCTCCTCAATACCGATAACAGGACGGTCTTCTGTGTCCCTTGCAACGATATTAGGAATATTTAACTCATTATCAAATTCTCCAAAAATAGCTTTAATAGAATCGTTACCAACATCAACAGCTGCAATTCTAGATTTCGTCATTTCTATCATTCCTTTTCAATAATCTAAGTTTATGTATACTCACTTACTATTTTAAAGGTAAAGGTAAATAATAGATACTGCAAGCAGAACGGGTAAAAAGAAATATAAATGTAAACATGTAAACATGCTGTAAACCTCAAACCTAGGTGTATACATAATTGTATACATTAATTACAAAGTTGTACACATGTTGATTTAACTGTAAGTATACGGATTTGTATACATGTAAACATAAGTGTATACAACTTGTTTACAAAAAGTATACATGTTTACAATTTTGTAAACATGCATTTAATCCTTTTGTATTTACTATTAATTTCCATGTTTTCTTTACTGACTCCCCTCCCCTGCGCTCGTTTTTCAATAGTAATTTTCATGCTGGTGAGCTGAGGCTGGACATGTACTTATAATAAATCGAAGGTTGCAAGCTTGAATTGAATGTAAAGTTCAATTGGGAAATTCACGGTTATTGTAAGTCGGTTTTTAAAAAGGAGAAGGAAGTGGTGGTCACAAAGTACGATGAACCAGACAAGAATCCAGAATCAGCTAAAGAACCAAATAATTGCTCGGAGATTTGTTAAACACCAACACCAGGCAGACTCCCCTCCCCTCTCGGTATACGGTAGAAAAAAAGTCAGTGTAGGATCCAGTCGAAGGATGACGACAGAGGAAGAAGATTGTAAAACAAATAATAAGGCCAGGACAACGCCTGGCAGTTGTGTATAAAAAGTAAGGGGTTCCCTATAGGATCATACTTTAACAAACGTCTTTCTTTAATTCATGGCAACTCAGTTTGAAATCCTTCTGAACAGCCAAAAAAGCCCTGACAGGACGATCAGTCATCCATCAGGGCTCTTTCATTAGTTTTCTACAATATCCTTACGATTTTTCTTGAATATTCTTGATAGAACTTCATATACAATCGGTACGATAATCAGTGTTAATAATGTCGAACTGGTCAAACCGCCGATTACGGTTATCGCCAGACCTTTGGAGATCAGTCCGCCTCCGCCTGATCCTATCGCTAATGGGATCAAGGCGCCTACTGTGGCGATTGCGGTCATCAGGATTGGCCGTAAACGTGTAGCACCTGCCTCAAGTACTGCTTCACGCATTGTCAGCCCTTCACGTTCCATGTGAATGATTCGGTCTACCAGCACGATGGCGTTCGTTACGACGATACCAATCAGCATCAACAGACCCATCATGACAGAGACAGAGATGGTTTCACCTGCAATAAGCAGCCCGACAAATGAACCAATGACTGCGAATGGCAGCGAGAATAGAATCGCAAATGGTGCGACACCTTCACGGAAGGTAACGACCAGGATAAAGTAGACGATCGCAATCGCAGCAAGCATTGCAGCTCCAAGCTGGGTGAATGTTTCGGTCATATCTGCCTGGACACCTGCTACGCCAACTTCCACTCCTTTAGGCAGCTCCAATTCATCGATGGCTTTTTCAGCTTCAGCAGCCGCCTTTGAAATATCCTTGCTTACGACAGTTCCTGATACAGAAGCATAGTACTGGCCTTTGCTGCGCGCCAGTGTGTTCATCGTTGTGCCTTCCTCAACCGTCACCACTTCTGACAGCGGCAAGGTCGTTCCCAGCGCTGTTTGCACTTCAGTAGCCAGGATGTCTTCAATTGATTCCGGCTGTTCGGCTTGCTCCTGCTGGATGATCACATCAAGTGATTCTCCATCTTTTTCAACCGTCGTCAGGACCTCTTTGGATTGGTTCGGGTTTAGCATCATCACGATTTGTCCTGCTGTCAATCCGTATTGCAGCAATTCATCCTGTTCAACCTTGAAGGTGTATTCAACATAAGCGTCTTCTGCACTGGAGGTTACGTCCTTCAAGCCATCAACAGATTTCATTTCGTCTTCTACCATCTTGACTGTTTCGTTTAGCTTACCTAAATCCTCACTGTATAAGGTATAGCTGATTTCATTCTCAGGCATCGACATCCCGCCGAAATTCTGGCTCTTCCATTCACCACTGTGGCCAATGTTGAAGACATATTCCTCAAGTTCATCCTTTACTTCCGAAAAGTTCTCCATTTCAGGGTCAAAAATCAGGTACATTAATGCTCCGCCTGCTCCTCCGCCCATCATGGCCGCCATCTGATCTGCCTCTTCGCTGATCGATACCTGGACGATATCGATGTCTTCACGCTTCAGCATTTCTTCTTCTATTTCTGCTACATTTTCAATGGTTTCTTCCTTAAGCTCACCGGCTTTAGGTGTGTAAGTCAGATACATGATTTTTTCTTCTTCACTGCCCATGAAGCTGAAGCCGATAACCGGGGTCAGCGCGAGACTTCCGGCAAGCAGTACCACAGCAATGATTGAAGTTATGATCTTATGGTTAAGCGACTTATTCAAGACACTCTTATACCAATGAGCCAGTTTTCCAACTTCCTTATGGCCGGTTTTCGTTTTCTCGCCATATAACTTCTTCTTGAATAAAAAGTGGGATAACGCTGGTACGATGGTAATCGCCACAATCAGTGAAGCACCCAGTGCAAATGTCATCGTCAAGGCAAATGGCGCGAATAATTCTCCTACCATGCCGCCTACGAAAATCAACGGCGCGAATACAGCAACCGTAACGAGCGTCGACGACAATATAGGTTTGAACATTTCAATTGTCGCTTCACGAACTAGTGCCCGGCCTGTTAATTTTTCTTCTTTTAGATGCAGGCGGCGATAAATATTTTCCACGACGACAATCGAGTCATCGATCACACGGCCAATCGCTACAGTTATCGCGCCCAGTGTCATGATATTAAGCGTGATGTCCATCCAGTTCAATAGCAGCAAGGCCATAAAAATCGAAACCGGAATCGAGACAATTGATATAATCGTAGATTTGAAGTCACGCAGGAATAGCAGGATAACCAGAATCGCGATTAATCCACCAAATAAAGCTTTTTCAATCATTGTAAAAACTGATTCTTCAATTGGCTCTCCCTGGTCAAGCGATACTTCAATGACCAAGCCATCGATTTTTGATTCTTCTTCTTTTACTAAATCTTTCACTGCATTCACTACATCAACCGTGTTCGCTTGCTGCTCCTTGACAATCTGAAGGGCAATCGCGTCTTCACCATTGGTGCGTGAAATGGACTGTACTTTACCAACAAGCTCAACTTCAGCAAGTTCGCTAAGTTTAACAAAAGGTGATGGGTTGGCTGCTGACGGCGTGACCGGAATCAGCATGTTTTTCAATTCATCTGTAGTCGTGAACTTGCCATCGACGGCAACGGCCTGCTCGCCTTCTTCAAACTCAAAAAGACCTAATGAAACGCCCAGGTTACTGGCCTGGATCATTTCCTTCACATTCGTTTCCGTTAATCCAAATTGCGCAAGCTTTGCTTCATCATACGTTAAATTTACTTCTTCGATATGCTGACCAGTCATGGTGACAGAGGCAACACCATTGATTTTGTCGATTTTAGGAAGGATGATTTCCTCAACGGTTGATGTAAGCTCAACAATGTCCTCCGTTGTACTGCTGACACTCAATGCAGCCACCGGCATCATATTCATACTGATCGCTGTGATGGTCGGTTCCTGGGCTCCTTCCGGCAATTTGACCGCATCCAATGCCGATTGCAAAGCACGCTTGGCCTCATCCATATCGATGCCATACTCATACTCGACCTGGATACTCGACATATTGGAGTAGGAATTCGAATAGACATATTTAACGTCTTCCAATCCCTCTACCGCTTTCTCAATCGGGATCGACACATCTTCCATTACTTTTTCAGGAGTGGCCCCAGGATATACATCCATAACCATCAGGTATGGGATTGAAATATTCGGGATGGTCTCCATGTTCATCCGTGTTCCAGAATAGATTCCCGATACCGTGATAATAATTGTAAGCAGCCATACGGCTAGTTTATTTCCAAGGACAAAATTGACTAAATTTTTCACTACTGCACCTACCTCAAAATGACTTTATTGACCATAATAATGTTACTGACTGACCGGTCATTTGTCAATCTCGGATGTACAGAAACTACAATAAATATCATGAAAAAATCCGCCTCATAGAGAAGCGGATTTCTTTTTTCATTTACTAGAAAGAGTACGAACTTTTATATAAAGATTAGTTTCTAGCTCCAGCGCCTAGCCCCTCGAGTCGCTTCGGTCCGCCCAATGAAGTCAAAGATCGACTTCATCAGTCGGCCCGCCAGCGCTTGTCGGGGCTGACCAAGGCGCTTACGCTTTTCTTATTCATCATCTATCTCGCCGTCACCGATTTCATCTTCTTCCTCGACGTCTTCCAGCTGTTCCCCTTCTTCAGGCGGAGCGTCATTGCCGCAGCCTGTTACTGTGAACATGGAAATTGCCAATAATAGCATAAACAATAGCTTTTTCATTTTCATTCCTCCTTTGAAAGGAGTGTTTCCAAGACACTATTTTTCTATGTATCCTGTTCAAAAAAAATGAATGACTACCGGTGAACTCCACTAAGAAAAAATCATGGTCCTCGAATTAAAGAGATATCCGAAAGCAGAAGCTTTTATGTTATTTATAGATCCAGCACCAAATTCCCCTTCCCGCGTGAAACACAGCTTAACATCGCTTTATTGGAGCTCCGCTGTTTGTCTGTCAGAAAGGAATCGTAATGATCAATTTTCCCTTCAACTACATTTACTTCACATGTACCGCAGCCGCCGACTCTGCAGGAATATGGGATATCAATGCCACTTTCACGAAGTACATCGAGCAGCGATTGGTCAGCAGGCACATCGAAATGCTTGCCGCTCTGGTTCAATGTAACTGCAAACGGGATTGAATCCTTCATTACAGGTGGCGAGAAGCGTTCATAATGAACATTAAACGCAGGATAGCCATAGCTTTTGGCTGCACTCGTGAATTCTTGGATCATTTTTTCCGGACCGCAAAAATAAACATGTGTGCCTATTCGATGGTTCTTAAGAGTAGTGACTGTTAATCGTTCAGGCTTCTCTCCTTTTGAAAAATAAAAATGGCATTGCCCGAGGTAGGTCTCGTTCAAGTAATCATAAAACGCGCACTGCTCTTTTGATTTAGCTGCATAGTGCAGCTCAAAGGATTGGTTTTTTTCAGCAAGCTCAGCCATCATCGATAAAAAAGGAGTGATCCCAATACCTGCTGCATAAAAAACATGATGCTTGGCCTGGAAACTTAAAGGGAAATGATTTTTTGGATAGCTGACCTTTAACACATCCCCTTCAGAAACATGATGATGCTAGTACTCAGAGCCGCCAGTTGAAGGTTCTGCCAGCCTAACTGCGACTTCGATCAAGCCGGGTTCAGACAGGTTAAAAACTGAATATGATCTCTCCAATGTCCCTGACTTTTCCGGTAAATAAGTGGTGATATGCGATCCCCCGCTGAAGGGCGGCAGCTTCGATTCATTAAGCGCCTGCAGAGTGAACCTTTTAATCGTCGCTGTTTCTTGTTTAATTGATTTTATCCGTACGTCCAGAGTCGAATTACGATGCAATCGAAGGCTCCTCCTATTCTATTTGATATTTACATAACCTAGATAGGCATCCAAACGGCGTGAATAATGGTCCGAAACTTCAAGCTCCTGGCCGCAATATGCACAAATAATTTGCGTTTGTTCCGACACTTCACTTTCGGCATGGCAAGTGCAGCAGACCAGTCTCTTTTTAGCAGGTCCAATAGTTAGCAATTGCAAGTCGTGTTCAGAAAAACCTGCCTTGATGGCTTCCCCTTGTATCCTTTTTACAAAATCAGTCTTCCCTGAAATGTACAGATACGCCCCCATTTTCTGCTGGCTGAACCATTCGTTCACTAAGCTTTCTTCACTCTCTTCTTGTAAAATATGAAAATCAAATGGCCTATTCTCATCCATTGCCTGCCGAACGAGAATATATAAAGACCTGGCCCCTTCCGAATCTGCACAAAATAGAAACTTTCTCTTACCTTCCATCAATGAAGAATGATCTTGATTCATCTCTTCTTTAATTCCCCTTCCAGATATTCCAGGACAACTTCACGATAGAGAGATATCCCCTTATAGTCAGCAATGAATTCTGGAAGTTCTTTTAGGATTGCTGAAAACTGCTCCAGCCATGGCCTATGCTGAATAAATTCTCCAAGCGGAAGCATATGGGTATGAATTGTAAATAAAATACCGTTGCTTTTTGGCAGACGAAATAATTTTTGAACTTCTACTCGAAAATGGACTATTTCGCCAGCGTTTTCCTTGGTTACTTTTTTGCGGGCCTGACCCCATTCAGCAAAGGTTTCAAGCGAAGTATCCAACCGGTTCCCCGCCATCAGTGACCAGTTTTTCCTCCACCATGGACTTCCTGCCTCGATTCTCATTAAAAACTGGAGTATGCGTTCATCAAGAGAGTCGGACTTGAAACCGGGAATAGGTGCATGTATTTCCCTGAAAGACATGCCAGCATCAAAATACAATGACCAATTGGCCGGAAAGCAAAGCTGGCCCGCATCCAGGAATAAATCCCCGTCCCGCTGCATCATCAGGATCAAGTCTTCCTGGACATTCATCCCGACAAAATCAAGCGGCTCCTGATCCAGTGTCGTCGAATCCCCAAATGTGAAAGAGTGTTTCTCACCCGTATGATGGTTAGTGAATTTCCAATGGTTTTCGTTGGTAACAAGCTTGAATGTTTCAGGATAATATGCGGCCAAATCATGTAAAATCAAATCCAATGCTTCCCACTGGGCACCCATGGTATGGGACTCTGAATGATAACAGCGTTCTGGGTGCTTTTTCAGCAGCTCTCTTTTCAGATCCATTTCCTCTATATAAGATTCCGTCACTTCGATGGCAATTGGTGGATTTAATGGAATTGCATTGTTAGAATATCTATATACATTATTTTCAACAAATGGATAAGGAAATGAGCTGATTTTCTCAGTAGAGACCATCGTATTCCCCCTTTTCTGAATTTTGCATCTACTTAATACTATACAGAAGTCTGCTGATGAATTCATTACAAGGGTGAAAGTTGGACAAGCTTATATATGGCAAGTTATAAACTACGGTATAATTGTGTCTTTCTTCTGAAATAATGATGAAGTATTAAAAGCCGGAGTTTATCACTTGACACTTAATCGGTTTTATATAATAATCGTTACTGTATTAGAATTATTCTAGTTTACCGAATAGTTAACTGAACAATCAGTGAAACTATTTCAAAAAATAATTCAACCATTCAAGGAGGAAATTAATCATGGCATTAATCGGTACTCAAGTTTTACCATTCACAGCAAACGCATTCCACAACGGAGAATTCATCACTGTTTCTGAAGAAAACCTTAAAGGCAAGTGGAGCGTAGTTGTATTCTACCCAGCAGACTTCACATTCGTATGCCCAACTGAGCTTGAAGACATGCAAAACGAATATGCTACATTAAAAGAAATGGGAGCTGAAGTATACTCTGTATCAACTGATACTCACTTCACTCACAAAGCATGGCATGACCACTCAGAAGCAATCAGCAAAATCGAGTACATCATGATCGGCGACCCTTCACAGAAGATCTCTCGCAACTTCGACGTATTGAACGAAGAAGATGGTCTTGCAGAGCGCGGAACATTCATCATCGATCCAGACGGCGTTATCCAGACTGTTGAAATCAATGCAGGCGGAATCGGCCGTGACGCTAGCCAGGTAGTAAACAAGCTAAAAGCAGCACAATATGTACGTAACAACCCAGGCGAAGTTTGCCCTGCTAAGTGGAAAGAAGGCGGAGAAACACTTAAGCCAAGCCTTGATCTTGTAGGAAAGATTTAAGGGGTACACTCCCATGTTATTAGATGCAGAAATTAAAGCACAATTAGCCCAATATCTTCAAATGATGGAGGGCGATGTGCTGCTTAAAGTTAGCGCAGGATCGGATGATGTATCACGAGACATGCTGGCTTTAGTAGATGAATTGGCAACTATGTCATCCCATATTAAAGTGGAGCATGCAGAATTAGAAAGAACACCAAGCTTCAGTGTCAACCGTCCTGGTGAAGATACTGGAGTGACTTTCGCAGGCATCCCTTTAGGACATGAATTCACTTCACTGGTCCTTGCTTTACTGCAGGTTAGCGGAAGAGCTCCTAAGGTTGACCAGAAAGTCATCGATCAGGTAAAAGCGATCAAAGACGAATATCGTTTTGAAACTTATGTCAGCCTGAGCTGCCATAACTGCCCTGATGTGGTACAGGCCTTGAACCTGATGAGCATTTTAAATCCTGGCATTTCCCATGTTATGATCGATGGTGCAGCTTTCAAAGATGAAGTTGAAAGCAAGCAGGTCATGGCCGTGCCAACGGTATTCCTGAATGGCGAAACATTCGGAAGCGGACGTATGTCCCTTGAAGAAATCCTTGCAAAAATGGGATCTGGCCCAGATGCATCCGAACTAAGCGACAAAGAGCCTTATGATGTCCTTGTTGTCGGCGGCGGACCAGCTGGTTCCAGTGCAGCCATCTATGCAGCTCGTAAAGGTATCCGTACAGGGATTGTTGCTGAGCGCTTCGGCGGACAGGTAATGGATACTTTGGGCATTGAGAACTTCATCAGTGTGAAGCATACTGAAGGACCAAAGCTTGTCGCTAGCCTTGAAGAGCATGTAAAAGAGTATGGCGTTGATATCATGAACTTGCAGCGTGCAAAACGCCTGTCGAAAAAAGACCTAATTGAACTTGAGCTTGATAATGGTGCAGTCCTGAAGAGTAAAACTGTCATCATTTCCACTGGTGCCCGCTGGCGCAATGTCAACGTACCAGGAGAAGCTGAGTTTAAGAACAAAGGTGTTGCTTACTGCCCTCACTGTGATGGACCATTGTTCGAAGGAAAAGATGTTGCGGTTATCGGCGGAGGAAACTCCGGTGTGGAAGCAGCAATCGACCTTGCGGGTATTGTAAAGCATGTAACTGTCATCGAGTTCAATCCTGAACTTAAAGCTGACCAGGTTTTACAAGACCGTCTGCACAGTCTTCAGAACGTTACCGTTGTGACAAACGCACAGACAAGTGAAATTACCGGTACCGACAAAGTGAACGGTATAACGTATATTGACCGTGCATCAGGTGAAGAACACCATGTTGAATTACAAGGTGTATTCGTACAGATCGGCCTTGTACCAAACACAGAATGGCTTGGTGACACGCTTGAACGAACTCGCTTCGGTGAGATTGTCGTAGACAAGCAGGGTGCCACTGACCTTCCTGGCGTCTTCGCTGCAGGCGACTGCACGGACAGTGCATACAAACAGATCATCATTTCAATGGGGTCAGGTGCAACCGCAGCATTAGGTGCATTTGATTATCTAATCCGAAATTAATTTATATACAAGAAAGAAGCTGACTCTAAAGGGTGTTAAATGGCGCCTTTTGAGTCAGCTTTTTATTTTCTATAGACTGTTTTTCGGGAAAAATAATATATCTATTGAAGTAGCATTCAGCAGAGATACACTATTATTCACTAAAGTGGACTAATAGTTAGATCTGGGAGAAAAACTAAGGGATAGCTTCTGGGTAAAGGATGTGACTTTAATGGATTTTTTCCAGAGCCAGGAATCGCTTACTGCTATTCAGTGGGTGCTGCGGGCTATTATTGGTTTTTTCTTTTTATTACTTGTAACCAGAGCTCTTGGGCAACGTGCCATCTCCCAATTAAGACCCCTGGATTTTGCCATTGCTCTAGTAATCGGGAACATTATTGCCCATCCCCTATCAGACGAGCATCTAGGGTTAAAAGGCTCTATCATCACAACTACTGTCTTGTTGGCTTTATATCTTGGCGGAATCTATATGATACTCAAATTCCCCTGGTTTAGAAGGTTACTCAACCATGCACCTATCACAATAGTTGAAAATGGAGAAATACTTAATAAAGGATTAAAAAAAGCAAGAATCTCCATTGATGTATTATTGGAAGAGCTGCGAGAAAGAAAAATAGAAGATGTGAAAAAAGTAGCCCTGGCGATTTGGGAGGCTGACGGTAAATTATCCGTTTTCTTAGATCCAAAATATGAACCACTGACTCCCTCCTCTATGCAAATGGCTGCAGAGCCATTCAATTTTCCAAGGACAATCATTAAAGAAGGAAAAATAAATTACGAAGTATTAAATCAAGTTCACAAGGACGAAGGCTGGCTTGTCTCAAATTTAGAAAAAGTATTTCAGACAAAGGTTCAAGATGTCCTGCTTGCCACCCTTGATAATAAAGACATCCTTAAAGTATTTTTATATAAATAATCAACATGATTCACACCTGACAGCGGAGTATAGAGAAAAAAATAACCTTCAATCCAAGCGGATTGAAGGTTAGATCTATATCAACTGAGGACCTTTACTTTTTCATTTAATCCAAGCATTTTAGCTGTTGATTCGTGAATATCAAAGAACAACTCAGGATTGTCCACTAAAGATACTCCATAGGAAGGTACCATTTCTTTGATTTTACCTTTCCATTCGAACATTCTCTCTGGGAAGCATTTTTCCAACACTTCCAGCATGACATTAACCGCAGTAGATGCTCCTGGGGATGCACCTAGCAATGCGGCTACAGAGCCGTCAGAGGCACTTACAACCTCTGTGCCGAACTGCAGGGTCCCTTTGCCAGTGTCGGTATCCTTGATGACTTGTACACGTTGTCCTGCGACTACGATACTCCAGTCCTCGCTCTTGGCATTGGGAACGAACTCCCGGAGTTCTTCCATCCGTTTTTCATGGGAGAGCATTACCTGCTCAATCAGGTACTTAGTCAATGCCATTTCTTTCATGCCTGCAGCCAGCATAGTCACTACATTATTTGGTTTAACAGAACCGATCAAGTCCAGATTCGAACCTGTTTTCAGGAACTTTGGCGAGAAGCCGGCAAACGGTCCAAAAAGCAAACTCTTTTTGTTATCGATAAATCGTGTATCCAGATGCGGAACAGACATCGGTGGAGCGCCTACCTTAGCTTTTCCGTATACCTTTGCATGGTGCTGCTCGACAACCTCAGGATTGTTGCAGACCATGAATAATCCGCTTACCGGAAACCCGCCAATTTGCTTTGATTCTGGAATACCCGTTTTTTGCAGCAACGGCAGACTGCCGCCTCCACCACCTATAAAGATGAATTTCGCATAATGGGATTCTGTTTTTCCGCTTTCAAGGTTCTTTACCTTTACTTCCCATGTACCATCGCTGGCACGTTTGATATCTTTTACACTATGTCTATAGTTAATCTCGACGTTCTTACTCTCCAAATGCTCGAACAACATACGTGTTAACGCGCCAAAGTTAACATCTGTTCCTGAATCAATTTTGGTCGCCGCTATCGGATCATTAGATGTACGGCCCTCCATTACTAAAGGAATCCATTCTTTCAGTATTTCAGGGTCTTCTGAATACTCCATTCCCTGAAACATAGGGATATCTGAAAGCGCTTTAAAACGTTTTCTTAAAAACTCAACATTTTTTTCGCCTTCTACTAAACTCATATGAGGCAGGGGCTTGATAAAGTCCTCCGGGTTACGAATCAAATTGCTTTTTACAAGATGAGCCCAAAATTGTCTTGAAAGCTGAAACTGCTCATTTACGTTAATAGCTTTGCTAATATCTATTGATCCGTCAGGTTTTTCAGGTGTGTAGTTAAGTTCGCACAATGCGGCATGGCCAGTACCAGCGTTATTCCACTCGTTAGAGCTTTCTTCGCCAGCTGAATCAAGTTTCTCAAACACTTTGATTTCCCACTCTGGTACTAACTCTTTCAGTAAGGATCCCAACGTCGCACTCATGACTCCGGCACCAATTAAGATAACGTCTGTTGCTTTCTGTACGTTGCTCATTATACCCTTCCTTGTCCATATATTTAAAGTAGGCGCGCCTGATGTATTACCTGGGGACACACCGTTTTCTGCCTTTGTTAAAACCATAACATAATCTATTATAATGATTTACTGATTAAAATATCTACTATTTACTGATAATTATAAACTATTTTATCACTGTAAAAAAGAGAGAAGACTTCCTACTGGATAATTATATCCATTCTTCTCAAGCTTTAATGAATAATAAAATTTAATTTTCAAGCTTAAATAGCCCGCTTCATCCTCCAGCTAACTTGTAACTAGAAAGAAATGGATGAAATTTATACCTGTAAAAACATATTAAAAGGAAAGGCTGGACGATATGATATCGTTCAGCCTTTTTCAATTCATCCTTCAATCTCTAATTTTTAAAATTAACCTTGTAAACCAATAAGAAGTGTACACAATGCCAATGTCTATAAGAAAAATATAAAATTGATTCATCCCTCTTTCAATCTTCACTAAACCAATATATTGTTCTATAGTAGCAAAACCAAACGCAAAAACAGCGCTTAACAACAAGGAATAGACATAAAAATTCTTATTATGACTCGTACAATATTGATATATAAGCAAAAAACCTACTGGCAATGCGGAGGCTGTCATACTAAGGGCTGGAGGAAACCAGGGCGAGAGAAAATATGTATGTATAAAAAAGTTGTAATTTGCCAGGACCTGTTCAATATAGGTCCAAAGGATGTGAACCGTATATCCAAAGATAAACATCTCAAAAATCCTCTTTCGATCGATTAAAAAAAACAGTAGAATCAATGGCAGCACCAAGACAGCTAAAACCAGCCAAAACTGCCAATTTCCCATATCTGAGTATTGACTCCAGTAGGAGGATATTAATTGACTTAACTCATCATTTTTTTCAGATATTTGCTGCCAATAATCTTGATAACTCAATTAAATCCCCCCGAAACGATACAAGCGTATTTTTCTCCTTTAGTAAGTTTTCACTAAAGTTAGCTGTTATATACCAAGCTTGGACATACATAATCGAATCCTTACTTTCTAATGAAAAAGGGTTTATACACCAAAAAACCCTTCAATGAAATCATGCAAAGGGTTTTTGAACTCTCCTAAAATTAAATTAGAATCACAATTACTTATATTAAAGCTCCTTTCTTCCTTTTGATAAATAAACCCAGCAAAAAAATAATCGGAGATTTTCCTGCTAAATACAGAATGGAACTCGTTTCGAGGTAAATAAGGGGAGATTTTCCGGTTATGCAAAGCAAAATACCACATTTTCACGTTTTTAGAGTCGATAAGCGGAATTTCTCCGTCTATTTGAGCTATTTTTATAAAAAATACTAATTAAGCGGAATTCTTCCGTCTAATAATCAGACCGGGTCTTTAACCTGTTCCCCTAACCGATAAGCGTGGATCCTCTTGGTTCCAGATGTGGGGATCAGCATCTTTTTTTCGACTAGTTGAGAAAGTATTTTTTTTACCGTCTTGTCACTTAGCTTTAAATATTTCTCGACTTCTGTTGGGGAAATATCTTCTCCTTTTCGAATCACTAGCCGAAGCACTTCCTTTTCAAGAAAGGACAGAGATGTCTGGTCCAGCTCATCACCCAGCCATCGGCCTATCACTTGCTGAACAACCTGTTGGCATCTACGGGGATTCTCTTTCACTTGGTCAAAAGAAAAGCGGATCACGGTCCATCTATCAATTACCAACTGGTTTTGACGTTCTAGGTTGTCAGAAAATTGCCATCTGCTGATATTCTTTAGATGAGGGCCATACCCGTCGACCTCTAAGCAAATCCGGATGCCGGGGCGAATATAAGCAAAATCCAAATATCTTTTGCCATCCTTGTAATCGTCAATTTCATATTCAGGATGAAGATACTTGAATTGATAAAATAATGGCCACCATACTTGCTTCAAGAATAACTTTTCAGCCTGTTTGTGACCTTCTTGTAGGCGCCTCAACCGTTCACCGGTTCTTGCCTGTAAATGAGCATTCAAAAAGGACTGATATTCTTCTTCAAATCCCATACATCCCTCTCCTATCTATAAAAACATTCATCCCCAACATAGGCATTTATTAACATCCACGATTTGACTGAACTTTCAGATGGATTTTTGTAAAACTATGTGATTAATAAGTGGTAGTTGATAGCGAAAAAAGCGGATTAATATGACATCAATTGGGGGGTGTAAACGTTAAATAAGAATTGCGGAGTAGCTAAGATGAAAAAATATTTTGAGAAAAACTCGTGGCTAGAACTAATTTTAGTTTAATAGAATCCTTACAATTGTCAATCCATTTACTTTATCATTCGAAATACCATTCCTATAATTTTTATTCTAGCCCCTCCCAAACTTAAGGAGAGGCATTTGGTTAAAATCTCCTCTACTTATGGTAAGGTTCACCACGATTTATCCTATAAGCCCGATAAATTTGCTCAACGAGGATCAGCCGCATCAGCTGGTGCGGGAAGGTCATCTTCGAAAAGCTTAGCTGTTCATCTGCTCTCTTTAAAACTTCATCGCTCAGCCCGAGGGATCCTCCGATGACAAAAGCGATTTTGCTTTTTCCGTACGTCGCCAGTTTATCGAGAGTATCTGCGAGCTCTTCTGATGATTTAAGTTTTCCATTAATGGCCAAAGCGATAACAAATGTATCTGGACCAATTTTCGCGAGGATTCGCTCGCCTTCCTTTTGCTTGACCTGGATCATCTCAGTATCGCTCAATTCCTCAGGTGCTTTTTCATCCGGTACCTCAATGACTTCCACTTTCGCATAGCTTCCAAGTCGTTTTAAGTACTCCTCAATCCCCTGCTTCAGGTATTTTTCTTTTAATTTTCCAACCGTTACGATTGAGATATTCACAGCCATCCCTACTTTACAAACAGATTACAAACAGTTTACAAACAACTTATCCACAGGAGTTATCCACATATTCACATCGATATCCACATTTAGTAGGCGATCATTCGTTCGCCACAATATATACAGCAGGTTGTCCACAGTATCCACAGACAAACTCCGACTTATCAACAGCCTCTAATTTCGTTAATTGAGGTGCAGTTTCAAATTCATCAACCGCTTCATCCAGCGCCAATTCTACATGTTCACCGCAGCAATACTTCATAAAACTCATCCTTTCAGCTTCTTTTCAGCTTCTTTTTATATTATTATCATTTGCTTAATCTGACTTTTAAATTTATCCACAATGACCATTTTACCACAAAAAAACAGGAAGCATTCCGCCCCCTGTTTTATCTACAACACTATAAAGTTTCTCCGCCGAGCTTCATTGTCGTTTCTTCCAACTGGCCATTTCGATAATACTTGATTTGCATCTCGTCGCCAACCTTCTTTTTGTTGTAAAGATGCTTGCGGAGATCAACAACATCTCGGATTTCCTCGCCATCCATTTCGACAATGACGTCATACTCCTTCAATCCTGCCTGTGCCGCTGGTGAATTTGGCTGTACGCCTCTGATGGCGACACCATAGTTTACATCCTTAGGCAGCTTCAATGTATTTTGCTGGTGATAGGATGATATCTCATTTACGGATGCTAATTCCACGCCCATGAATGGCCTCTGTACTTCTCCTGTCTTCTCCAGATCCTCAATGATTGGCGCAGCGTAATTGATTGGAATGGATAAACCGATTCCTTCTACAGCACTCTGGGCAATCTTCATCGAATTAATGCCAACCACCTGGCCATCGATATTAATCAAAGCTCCTCCGCTGTTTCCAGGATTAATCGCAGCGTCTGTCTGTAAAACTTCTGCCTGCCAATCGGGAGTTCCGTCCTGATTGATATCGACTGGAATCGCCCGTTCCAAACCAGAGATGATTCCCTGTGTAACGGATCCTGAAAAAGTAAGCCCCAACGGATTACCGATTGCGATGACTGGTTCACCTGGTTTCAGATTGTCAGAATTGCCAAATTCAGCAACGACTTTAATCTGGTCGGCTGGAACTTCCAATACAGCCAGGTCAGTCCAGATATCGCTTCCTAAAAGCTTGGCAGGTATTTTTGTTCCGTCTATCAGGCTGACCTCAAGTTCGGAGGCTTCAGCCACAACATGATGGTTTGTGACAATATAGGCTTTGTCACCTTCCTTTTTATAAACGACGCCAGATCCCGTTCCGCCTGATTCCTGCGATTGCCCCCAGAAGCTCGTGCTTTCCTGGATATTCGTAATTCCGACTACTGCATCTCCTGCCTTGTCTACCGCCTCAGTGATTTGCGAGTAAACATCAATCGATACATTTTTTTTAGTTGTATTGCCTTCTTCAGCAGGCTCTTCATCGGTTACTGCTGTTTGATTTTTAGGTTCTATTTTATATGGCAGCACACCCAAGTTAGATAATAAGGGAATCGAGAAGATCACCAATAATGCACCTATGACTGCGCCTGCCAGGCTGGCCCAAAAGCTGCCTTTCCTGCTATTTTGCGGTTTATACCGGCTTTGATAATCTTGATCATAATAACCCAATGTCCACCAATCCTTTCATTGACCAATAGATACGTTAGTTATTTTTATATAGATTATTATACTATCAGTAACGAAAATTTCTAAATCATAAGCCCCTCTATTCACCTGGAAATTAAAAAGGAGCAAAAGCATCCAATCTGGATGCCTTTACTCCTTTACCTATTCATTCATTGCCCTAAACAACTTAAATAGTTGTCAGAGGGGTTGGGGTCTTTGGATCTGTATCAAGCAAATCGAACTGCTCCCCTACTAAGATGCCTTTGCCTTCAAGAGTTTGGGCGACTGACATCCTTGCAAGGTCCTTCATATTGTTATCTGTGCTTAAATGAGCCAGATAAATCCGTTTCGTATTATCCCCTGCCACTTCGCTCATAGCGACAGCTGCATCCTCATTCGAGACATGGCCATAGTCGCTAAGGATCCGGCGCTTGACACTCCATGGATATCTTCCCATCCTCAGCATCTGGACATCATGGTTGCTTTCAAACACATAGGCATCAGCATTGGATATGATTCCTTTCATCCGGTCGCTGACATAGCCTGTGTCTGTGATGAGCACCAGTTTTTTGCCGTCTTTATGGAAGACGTAGAACATCGGCTCGGCCGCGTCATGTGAGACACCGAAGGATTCAATATCCAGGCCGCCGAAGGTTTTCACGGTTTCCATGTCAAAAGAGAATTTCTGCTCAAGCGGGACTTCCCCAATCAAGCCGTCCATCGCTTTCCATGTTTTTTCATTCGCATAGATTGGCAGCTTATACTTACGGGCAACGATTCCTATGCCTTTTATATGATCGCTATGTTCATGCGTCACTAATATACCTGAGAGGTCCTTTATATCACGGCCAATTTGCTTGAATAATGCCTCCATCTGTTTGCCGCTCAATCCAGCATCCACCAAAAAGGATTGTCCCTCCGTCTCCACATAGATCGCATTTCCCGTACTCCCGCTGGCGAGAACACTAAAATGCAAACTCATATCTCTTCACTCCGTCATTTTATTTTCTCCGTCGGACAACGGGATGACCCGGCCTTCGAATGCATGAACAAAAAGGTTCTCCTTGCCATTGACTTCAACTCTCCACGTCGGTGTCACGACATGCGATGCAGTCAGTGAAACAAGAGTGGAATATCCTAATTCAATATCGGTAATTTCACTCTTCGGCTTGATTAAACCTTTTTTATATAGAGTTTCCAGCGCCCTTAATGGCGGCAGCAATTCTTCTGCATCCGAGAGCTCATCGATGATCTCCACATACGTTTGCTTATACGAAGTCACTTCATTATTTTCGTTGAAATAGAACGTCAATTTCGCATTGCTGTTATAGTAAAATGTCTTATTATCATGTTCCTGGTAATAGGTGATCGTTTTTTCCTCTTCATTCTTATTCCAGAACTTATACTGTTCACCAGCGAAAATGTTCGTTCTTATAAAATCGGACAGCTCGGCTGGCTGGAACTTGCTCGTTAATTTAAACGGCTTTTCCAGCTTAGCTTCAATAGATGTCCCGTCCCCAAGGCTGACTGCCTGGCCTTTGATCTTTGCCATCTCCTCGGTTGTGAACACTTTCGTCCTGACACTAAGATACTGTTCTTTCTTTTTAACATCAGGAAGTTCAACATAGGTGATATCATCGTTCTTCAGCTTTTCCTCCAGGGTCGCTTCCTTTGGAATTTCGTATTGGGCAGCATCCCTCGTATTCATGAACTGATATACAAGATAGACATCGAGGACGAGGAAAGTAAGAATAAAGATTGTCTTGATCCTACTCCAATCCATTATTCAATTCCTCCTCCCATATCAGCTGCCTCCACTGCTGATCATATAAATAGAACCAGCCGGGCTCCAACAGGATCAATGAATTTTCTGGTCCCTGTGTCATGTAATAGCCTGGCATAAGGTTTTGAAGCAGCTCCATCTTAAAATCCTTCTTGCTTTGCAGGTATTCCAGCGCTTCATATCCAGACGGCAATGTCTTTGTGACGACATCCGGATTCAACGGCAGCTCCAGATGGAATCCAGGGCGTACATACCTGCTGATTTCCGATTGTCTCCACTGTTGATAAATCTCGGACATTCCTATCTGGTTGAACACAGGATATCCTTCCTTGCTGTAAAGGCGGAATAGGACATTCTGGTTAAAATCATCCTTATAAACATAACGGTAAGTCTCCGTCCAGCCGCCATGACTATTCACGAACTCTATGCTTTTCTGTAAAACATTGTTCGTTCCGATAACCGAATCACCGGACCGGACCGGATTCACGTAGTTTATCATATTGGTTTGCGTATCCACGATCATTTTGCTGGCATCATCGGTATATTCCTCCACGCCATCAACCATGCTGCGCTGAACAAAACTTGGGTCCGTGAATAGCGCTTCCTTGAACTGTTCTGAATCCAGTGGATTTTGGTAATAGGTATGCATCACCATTTTCACTTCTTCGGTTGGCAGATAGATTTTCCTGATGTCTGAAACTGTATAAAGGAAATATGGCGTCAGCCTTCTTGCAGAATCATAGTATTTATTAGTAAAACTATTGATATAGGAAGGACTGACATTGCTGACATAGACTTCCTGGTTCTTTTGCGAATAAAAATAGACAATTCCCTCTTGTTTCTGCTGGGTTTCTGAATTGATAATGATCCGGTCGAAATCAAACTTCGGGATATTCTTCTCGTCAATATTCAATACTCTTTTATAGAGTTCGATTGGTACCTCATCTGGAAAAATGATCTCGGTATTGTCTCCCAGGGCTATTCTTTCATTAAATTCACTGATCCGCCCGGGATATTGTTCCATATCAAAGTACTTCCATTTTGAAATGACACCAATGATATCATCAATATGGCTATTGTCTACAGAGCCATACTGTTTGCCGCCCGCATGATAAATGATCTGGTGTGGTTTAACGATTTTCTTAAGTTCCTTCTGTGTAGCAATATTCACTTCTTCGACCGTTTTTTGATTATTGACTAACTCATAATCCGGCTGGTAAGTCCAAATATTCCAGGTTAAGAGACCACTCAAAGCAACGAGAAATGCTAAAATAACTGATTTTATATTTTCATATGTCATGACCAATCATCCTCTGCACTCCGGTCATAAGGAAGAGTAAATTGAACGGTTGTTCCTTTGCCTTCTACACTTTCAGCCCAAATTCTGCCGCCATGGGCATTGACCATTTCTTTGGCAATCGCCAGTCCAAGGCCTGTCCCGCCAAGTTTTCTGGTCCTGGCTTTATCGACACGGTAAAAACGGTCAAAAATTTTATCAAGATTATCTTTTGGAATCCCAACACCTTCGTCCGAGATGCTCGCAACAATCTGGTCATCCAGCTCTTTTACCCTGAACGTGATGGTCCCGCCCTCTGGCGAATACTTCATGGCATTAGAAATGATATTATCGAGAACTTGCGTGATTTTATCTTCATCTATTTCTACGAAAATCGCATCCTCTGTAATTTCCCTTTTGAAAGACACATTTTGCTCCTTCGTCATTTCGAACCGGTCAATGATCCTGTTAAAGAAGACCGGGAAGTTGACCCATTCCTTTGAAAGGCGATAATCCACACTATCCAGTTTTGAAAGCTGCAGCAAATCGTTAACAAGCCGGATCATCCGCTCTGTTTCACCTCTGGTAGTCTCAAGGAAGTTTGGAGCAATTTCCTCATCTCTCCATGCTCCTTCCGCTAACGCCTCAAGATAGCTGCGCATCGTTGTCAGCGGAGTCCGCAGTTCATGGGAAACATTCGCAACAAATTCTCGTCTTTCCATATCAATTTTTTCTTGTTCCGTAATATCGTACAGGACAGCAATCAATCCATTCACAAAGCCGCTTTCCTTCTGAATCACAGAAAAGTTTGCCCGAAGGATAAATGGCTTGCTTTTCGTACTGTAATCAAGGACGATTGACTCTTTCTCCTGCAGTAAATCTTCAAAAGTATAATTTTCATCCAGACCAAGTACAGAAACCAATGGCTGTGACAGAATTGTTTCACGTGGAACACCAAGCATCTGTGCAGCAGGGTCATTGATCAGGATAATGCGCCCTTTGCGGTCTGTCGAAATGACACCGTCGGTCATATAGGAAATGACAGAGGAAAGCTTCCTTTTCTCCCCTTCAGTTGTTGCCTGTGCCTCTTGCAATTTTTTCGTAAGGTTGTTGAAAGTAATCGCGAGCTGTCCGATTTCATCATAACCATAGACTTTAACCTTCCTGGAAAAATTGCCGCGCGTCATGGCCAGTGCCTGTTTACGCATATCTGAGATCGGCCTCGTAATCGTCTGTGCCAGCAAGACTCCCAAAATAGCTGTGAATATCAGGGCAATGGCTGTTCCGGTAGCCAGGATTTTATTGATATCATTCATCTGCTTAAAGATATGATCAATCTGGGCTACAAGATAGACAGCCCCTATGGCTTCACTATTATGCATGATAGGTGTGGACAGTACCCAAACTCTATCATTATCTTTCAACTGGATGCCGTCTTCATCTTCTTCAAAGATGATTGAACGCTTGATTTTGACATCAGGCGTCCTCTGTCCCACCATCCCTTGATTGCTAAGGCTTGATGTGCCAAGTATTTTAAAGCTGCTCCCGTCAATTACCCGGATTTCAGAAATATCATTGGCTTTATAATCCCTTAAGATCTCCCTGATCGCTTCCTCTTTTGTGGGATCTTCCTTTCCGCGCTCCTTGACCAGTTCTTCCTGTATATCATAAACCAGCAGGTCCACACGGGATTTTATAGACTCCTGATAATTCGTCATCAGGGTCGTCTCAAGTTTTCGGACAAAGTAAACTCCGATAATTTGCATGGCAACGAGAATAAGAAGGACATATATAATCACAAATTTAAGATGAATGGATCGAAAGAAACCTACCTTTTTCATCCCTGTGCTTACTCCTGCTCAGAGTTTCTCAAATAGTATCCTACTCCTCGTCTTGTCACGATCCATGTCGGGTGGCTTGGATTATCCTCAATTTTTTCACGCAGACGTCTTACCGTTACGTCTACTGTTCGGACATCTCCATAATAGTCATAGCCCCATACCGTTTGCAGCAGGTGCTCCCTTGTCATGACTTGTCCAATATGCTTGGCCAGATAATGGAGAAGTTCGAATTCACGATGTGTCAATTCAATCGTTTCTCCTCTTTTGGAAACAACATAAGCATCCGGGTGGATCGTTAACGAGCCAACCGAAATTTCATTGGATTCTTCCTGTTCATCTTCTTTGGTTGCAATCTGCTGATGACGGCGCAGGTTCGCTTTTACCCTGGCAATCAATTCCCTTGTGCTGAATGGCTTCGTGACATAATCATCCGCACCTAGTTCAAGTCCGAGGACTTTATCAATTTCAGAGTCTTTAGCAGTCAGCATGATAATCGGCATTTCGTATTTTTTGCGGACCTCACGGCAAACTTCCATACCATCACGCATAGGCAGCATGATATCCAGCAGGATCAAATCTGGCTGAACTTCCTCCACCATTTCAACAGCCTGGTTCCCATCATATGCACAGTAAACATCGTAACCCTCTTTTTTAAGATTGAACTGTAAAATATCTGCAATTGGTTTTTCATCGTCTACTACCAGTATCTTTTTCTCCATACCAATTCTCCTTTTAAGCCAAATTGACAATCATATATAAATAATTCTTCTCTCTTTAAAAAAGCTATCTTATCTATTTTACTTTAAAACAGAGAAAAACTGAATTTATCTGTTATATAACTTCTAATTCTTCTCTTCCCAATTGTACCAATCCTGCCCATAACAATAAACTGACAGGATTATTTTCATGCTTGGGATTATAAAACTCACTACTCCTCACTTCTAAAGGGCAAAACAACTAATGAAAAAAGTCCCTAGTTTGACTAGAGACTTTACGTATAGGTTAAGGTAATTTAGACAACGGATCGATAATCTTGCCATTATTATATACTTCAAAATGAAGATGGATACCGGTGGAATTACCTGTCCTTCCCATGACACCGATTTTCGAACCGCTAGAAACTGACTGGCCTGCGCTTACCGAGATCGATGCAAGGTGGGCATACATTGTGCGATAGCCGTTTTGGTGATCGATGATGACTTTATTCCCATACCCATCACCGCTGTTACCAGCGTATACGACCCTTCCATTATCAGCAGCTTTGATTGTGTAGTTACTAGGCCTTGCGATATCAATTCCTTTATGCATCCTGCTCCATCGATAGCCCTGCCTGCTGGATACATACCCGCCATTTGTCGGCCAGACAAAAGTTCCATCTCCGCGTGAAGGAACAATCTTGGTACCTTTAATGATGATTTCCTTCACAGGCTCTTCCAGTACGACTTCATTAATGACTTCCTTCTTGGTTACCCTGCCATTTTGTTCTGACACAGAATAGGTGATGCCATTCATGCCAGCCTTGCCTTCCTGCTGTTTCTTCGTATCTCCCTTGAACATAGATGAGTCTTCTTTGATTTCTCTTTCGAAAGGCACTTCTCTTTGTTCATAAACCTGGCGATCGACGACGACCTCAACGAAAGGTTTCAAGACAGTCACATTCAATTCCTGTCCTGGTTTTAGTACAGCGTCTTCAGTTAGACCTTCATTCAAAGAAAGCAATTCAGCAAGCTGCAGGTTATGTGAATTGGCAATGCTCCCCAACACATCTCCTTCTTTAACCTGGTACTTCTGTTCCTCTAAAGTACCCTTTTTAAAGAGCTGGACAGCTTCCTCTACAGAAAGAACTTTTTCAGGATCAACTTTTTCAGCCGAATGTGAAACTTCTTGAGTTAAATAAACGTCTAATATACGAGTTTCATTTTCTTTTACTTCGGGTACTGGTAGATTAGGAGATTCTTTTCTACTCTCCACCTCAGCTAACTCTTCTTCAGTAACGTGTTCGAGCATTAATACCCTAAGGACTTCCTTTGCAGCTTCAGCATCTTTTACATATGCCACTGGATTATCACCAATCACAAGAGCTGACGCTTCGGCCTGGACAGTCATCTCGTCTTTAAGTACTTCGATTACTTCACTTGTATTTGCATTGGCAGCTGAGCTGAACACCTGCTCAGGAATAAAAGATACGTCTAATTCCAGCTCGACATCAAGATCAGCGTATTCCTTCTTCACGGATGCCAACTTGTCTTCTACCAGCTGTTCTACTTGTGATTTATCTGCTACAGTTCCTACAAATTTATCATTTACATACACATAATACACTGTTGTTAAGTCAGACTCAGCAGCATGTGCATTGCCTGCACCAAAAGACAACGCAGCTACAGTTACTGCAGCCATAATTGACTTTTTAATTGCTGGCTTCATCTCTCTAGATGTTTTGCCGGCAAGATTGGACAGCCTATGTTTAAAATTATTCATCCTGATCCTCCTACAACGGTCAAACACTATTAGTCTAGTTCTAAATAACTATTATCTAATAATTGTACCTCTATACTTTACCATATAATGTATCATTGGGAAGACTAGTCTTCATTATGTAACAAAAATGTATAATAGCTGACATTTAATTACGATATTTGTCAGTTAAATGGTATTAGACATCGGTATATTTTCCTATAGCAGAAAATAAAAATAATCCAAAAACCTAGTAATATCAAGATATTCTCCTACTTTAGAAGGATTGTTATTGAACAACGTTGTTAATAACAATACAAACATGTTAAAAATAGGAAATTCACATTTATATTACATAAATGTTACAAAAAAAAGAGAGCATGTCATATGACACGCTCCCTTTTTTAATGGCTCAGGACGGAATCGAACCGCCGACACAAGGATTTTCAGTCCTTTGCTCTACCGACTGAGCTACTGAGCCATGATAATAAGTTGTTTCCTAAACTTTGATTGGTTTAGGTCCTTTGCTCGAATGACCTTGCGGTCTTTCTCGCAGGTTGCCGCTGAATACAGTTTAACATGGATAATGTGCTCAAAAAACCTCTCGGTTTTTCTCGCAAGTTGCCGCAGATGCTTATTCGGAGAAGCAAGCAACTGACTGAGCTACTGAGCCACGATAATAAGTTGTTTCCAGAAAAACAGCTGTGGTGATTTTATGTACGTTTATTTTCGCTTTCGCGTTCTAAGGATGCTACGCGTTTTTAAGGATGTTTATTTTCGCCTTTGCGAAAAAAACTAAGTGACCCCTACGGGATTCGAACCCGTGTTACCGCCGTGAAAGGGCGGTGTCTTAACCGCTTGACCAAGGGGCCGAATATTATAATGAAAGTTATTTTCACTACCGTGAAAAAAACTTGGTGAGCCATGAAGGACTCGAACCTTCGACCCTCTGATTAAAAGTCAGATGCTCTACCGACTGAGCTAATGGCTCGTATAGAAAGGAGTACACCTAGTTTTGTAAACCCTAGATAGTTTGTTTTTCGCATCTGCGATGCTCGAACGACCTTACGGTCCTTCTCGCAAGTTGCCGCAGAAGTCTTTCAAGGATGTGAGCAACTTGCTCTACCGACTGAGCTAATGGCTCGTATAGGAAATATCATTTTTTGTCGAATTAGTGACAACGTTGTTTATATTACCATAGCATTTTATAGTTTGTATATGTTTTTTTTATTTTTTTTGCTTTTTTCTTTTATAATTGAATTTTCTTCGCAAACAGTGCCCCTATTGTTTATATTCAATGCTCATTATCGTTATGGATTCTATAAATACAGTTTATTTCCGCAAATTCACCCTGGAATTCCGCGAACTGGAAAATAGCTGATTCGTTTTACAAGTAAAAAAACAATCCCCCGTTCTAGAAGGAACGGGGGATGTGTAAAAATTATGATCTCCAAGGGCTGCGAACAACATTTGTCTGAGTGCGGTCAGGGCCGACTGAGAAGATGGACAATGGGATGCCTGTCAGCTGTGAAATACGTTCAAGATAGTGTCTTGCGTTTTCTGGCAGTTCATCAAGTGATTTTACGCCTGTGATGTCTTCTGTCCAGCCTGGCAGCTCCTCGTAGACTGGCTCACATTCAGCGAGTGTCTTGAGGCTTGCCGGGAATTCTTCGATCAATTCGCCTTTATAGCGATAGGCTACACAAATTTTAAGTGTTTCGATTCCAGTCAAAACATCAATTGAGTTCAAAGATAGGTCCGTGATTCCGCTGACACGGCGGGCATGGCGGACGACAACACTGTCGAACCAGCCGACGCGGCGAGGACGGCCTGTAGTTGTACCATATTCACGGCCGACTTCTCGTATCTGATAGCCGATTTCATTGTCAAGCTCTGTAGGGAATGGGCCATCACCGACACGCGTTGTATATGCTTTAGATACGCCGACAATATGAGTGATTTTCGTTGGCCCAACTCCTGAACCAATTGTCACACCGCCAGCAACTGGATTAGAAGAAGTAACAAATGGATATGTACCCTGGTCGATGTCGAGCATGACTCCCTGAGCACCTTCAAATAGCACTCGACGTCCTTCGTCCAACGCATCGTTCAGAACGACGGATGTGTCGACAACATAATCCTTGATTTGCTGTCCATATTCAAAGTACTCATCCAATATATCTTCAAGCTTGAAACCTTCTGTTTCGTAAATTCGTTCAAGCAGGCGATTCTTTTCTTCCAGGTTTCGGGAAAGCTTTTCCTCAAATACTTCTCGGTCCAGCAAATCTGCAATCCGGATTCCAGTACGTGCAGCCTTGTCCATATATGCAGGGCCGATTCCCTTCTTGGTCGTACCAATTTTATTGGCACCCTTGCTCGCTTCTTCCACCTCATCAAGCTTCAAGTGATACGGAAGGATGACATGAGCACGGTTGCTGATGCGCAAATTGTCCGTTGTGACATCTTTGTCGTGAAGGTAAGCAAGTTCCTTCACCAGCGCTTTTGGATCCACAACCATTCCGTTGCCGATGACACTGGTTTTATCTTTATAAAAAATCCCAGATGGAATCAAATGCAATTTATATGTTTCACCATTGAACTTTATTGTATGTCCTGCGTTGTTACCTCCCTGGTAACGGGCAATCACTTCGGCATTCTCTGATAGGAAGTCTGTAATCTTCCCTTTTCCTTCGTCTCCCCATTGTGTCCCTACTACTACTACGGATGACATATAAAAAGCACCTCCAAAGGTATACGGTTATTTTTTTCCGTTTCAAACATATAAAGTTTACCAGTAAACACAACTAGAAGTCAATTAAACACGAACATTAAATTTATATTTCATTTAATTCGTTCGTATAAATCCGCATGCTACATGGCTTAAATAAAGGCACTGCCAGATAATTGAGATAAAAAAAGAGAATCAACCTATACGGTCAATTCTCATTATGCCCCTGGTGGAGCGTACGATTCGTCATATCGATTCTCTATATTGACGAATTTATTGTATTCTTTTACGAATGCCAGCTTTACGGTTCCTACCGGGCCGTTACGCTGCTTGGCAATGATGATTTCAATGATGTTCTTGTCTTCGGATTCCTTGTCATAGTAGTCATCACGGTAAAGGAAGGCTACGATATCGGCATCCTGCTCGATTGAACCGGATTCACGGATATCGGACATCATCGGACGCTTGTCCTGTCGCTGTTCCACTCCACGGGAAAGCTGGGACAGCGCGATGACAGGCACCTGCAATTCACGCGCAAGTTGCTTTAGTGAACGGGATATCTCGGATACTTCCTGCTGGCGGTTTTCGCCGGCGCGTCCGCTCCCAAGGATTAGTTGCAGATAGTCAATCATGATCATGCCCAGTCCATGTTCCTGCTTGAGGCGACGGCATTTTGACCTGATATCGGTAATTTTGACACCAGGAGTATCATCAATGAAAATCCCTGTATTCGACAGGCTTCCCATTGCCATCGTCAATTTGCCCCAGTCTTCATCAGTCAGGGAACCTGTACGTAGCCTTTGGGCATCGATATTGCCTTCAGCACAAAGAACACGCATGACAAGCTGTTCTGCCCCCATCTCCAAACTGAAGATCGCAACATTTTCTCCTGTCTTTTTCGCAACGTTCTGAGCGATATTCAAGGCAAATGCTGTTTTACCGACAGATGGACGTGCGCCAACGATGATTAAATCGTTTCGCTGAAAGCCTGCCGTTATTCGGTCAAGCTCGGTAAATCCAGTCTCAAGGCCGGTGATATCCCCTTGACGGTTATGCATTTCTTCAATGTTATCGTATGTCCTGACCAGGACATCTTTTATATTATGGAAAGCTCCTCCGCCTTTACGCTGGGCAACCTCCATGATGTTCTTTTCTGCTTCGGCAAGCAAGGCTTCGACCTCATCCTCACGCATATAGCCATCTTCAGCGATGCCTGATGCTGTGCGGATCAGCCTTCTCAGCAGTGATTTCTCTTCTACGATTCTAGCATAATACTCTATATTAGCAGCCGTCGGAACGGATGCAGCCAATTCACTTAAATAGCTGACGCCTCCAACATCTTCAATCAGCTTGGATGAGGCCAATTCCTCGGTGACGGTCACCAGGTCGATGGCTTTGCCTTTATCATTTAAATCCAGCATCACATTGAAAATTTTCTGGTGTGCAACACGGTAAAAGTCTTCGGGTAATAAAAGTTCTGAAGCAAGAGTTAAAGCTGATGGCTCTAAAAAAATTGCGCCAAGTACGGCTTGTTCCGCTTCCATATTTTGCGGCGGAAGTCGATCCGCGAATAATTCACTCATCTGCCTGCCCCCTTACAAAGCGACTCTCTTTACGAATTGAAAAAAAGTGACCAGCAAAACCGATCACCTATTTCTGTAACTATATTATTTTATCATGTTTACGGCTATATGGAACTGTAAATTATTTTCCTTCTTTTACATGGACGTTCAAGGTTGCCTGTACATCTTTATGAAGCTTGACTGGAACCTTTGTGTATCCAAGTGTACGAATTGCATCCTGAAGCTCAATTTTACGCTTATCAAGCTTGATTCCATTTGCTTTTTGCAGTTCATCAGCAATCTGCTTGCTAGTGATTGATCCGAAAAGACGGCCATCTTCGCCAGATTTAGCAGATAATTCTACTGTAACTTTTTCCAGCTTTTCTTTCAGGGCTTTCGCATCTTCTAGCTCCTGCTCAGCTATTTTCTCTTCTTTCTTCTGTTGCGCGTTAAGGGAACTCATAGCAGCCTGATTTGCTTCAACTGCAAGACCCTGTTTGATCAGGAAATTGTGCGCGTAGCCATCTGCCACATTTTTGATTTCGCCTTTTTTACCTTTTCCTTTAACGTCCTTCAAAAAGATTACTTTCATTCTTTTTGTCCCCCTTCTAAATAATCATCTATTGTATTTTGCAAAAGTGTTTCTGCCTCATCCGTAGTTATATCATACATTTGTGTCGCAGCATTGGTTAAATGCCCGCCACCTTCGAGATTTTCCATGATCACCTGGACATTGATGTCGCCAAGTGACCTTGCGCTGATGCCAATGGTATCCTCAGATCTTTTTGAGATGACAAATGATGCGGACACTCCATCCATCGTCAACAGTGTATCTGCCGCCTGGGCTATCAACACATGATCGGAGTATACATCATCAGCTCCTTTTGAAATGACAATGCCATCCCGGTAAAAGTAAACATTCTCTATGATTTTCGCTCTTCTGATATACGTATTAATATCTTCCTTTAAAAACTTCTGGACCAGAATGGTGTCCGCACCATGGCTGCGCAGGTATGAAGCAGCATCGAATGTCCTGGCCCCGGTCCTTAATGTGAAGCTTTTAGTATCGACGATGATTCCCGCCAATAAAGCAGTAGCCTCCAGCATTTGAATTTTACCGTTCTTTGGCTGATATTCCAGCAATTCTGTCACGAGTTCAGCTGTCGATGAAGCATAAGGCTCCATATAGACGAGCAAAGGATTCTTAATGAATTCCTCTCCCCGGCGATGGTGGTCGATCACGATAACGTTCTCTATCCGGTTCAATAATCTCTCATCAATGACAAGCGACGGTTTATGCGTATCGACAACGACAAGCAATGTATCATCAGAAGCAATTTCATACGCCTGTTCGGGAGAAATGAATCTGGAGTAGAGAGATTCATTTTCCTTAATCTCATCCATCAGCCGTTGTACACCTGTATCAATTTCATTTTTATTATAGACAATAAAACCTTCACGCTTATTCATCTGCGCAACTTTGAGAATCCCAATCGCCGAACCGATGGCATCCATATCAGGATTCTTATGTCCCATGATTAAGACCTTGTCACTCTCGACCACCAATTCCTTCAATGCATGAGAAATGACGCGTGCCCTTACCCTTGTCCGTTTTTCAACAGGATTCGTCTTGCCGCCATAAAACTTAACTTTGCCATTAGGCTGTTTGATCGCCACCTGGTCACCGCCGCGCCCCAAAGCCAGGTCCAGGCTGGACTGTGCCTGAGTTCCGAGCTCAGGAAGCAATGAATACCCTGTGCCAACACCAATGCTCAAAGTTAACGGGACATTTTGCTTCGATGTCGTTTCCCTTACTTCATCAAGGATCGAGAACTTCCCTTTTTCCAGCAGCTGGAGGATATGCTCACTAAAAACAGCGATGAATCGTTCTGAAGAAACCCTTTTGAGGAATACCCCGTTATTGGTCGCCCATTTATTTAAAATGGAAGTGACAAGACTGTTCAAACTGCTTTTCGTCTGGTCATCCATTCCTTGTGTCAGTTCCTCATAGTTATCGAGATAAATGATTGAAATGACCGTGCGCTCATCACGGTACATTTTTTCGATTTCTGCCTGTTCGGTCACATCGAAAAAGTAGAGCAGGCGTTCCTCTGGTTTATGGATAACCCTGAACTTCCGGTCGTGAAGAGTGATGATTTCTGTTTCCACCTCTTGCTTGATCAACGGAATGACTGCATCGGCAACATCATAAAGCGATTTGCCTACAAGAGAGTCTTCATTGAAACATGCAGCTATGAAAGGATTTGTCCACTCAATATAATAGTCTTCATTGATCAGCATGATCCCAATGGGCATTTCCATCAATGCTTCTTCGCCGACTTTTTTAACTCGATAAGACAGTGTGGAAATATACTCTTCCGTCTCCTGCCTGATTTTATGGTTCACTTGAAAAATGAGATATATCAATAGGCCAGTGAGAATGGCCCCTGCTGCTCCTATAATCCAGTTATAGTAAGACAGAAATCCAATCAGCACCAGTGTAACGGCCATCAATCCATACAATGGATAACGTATTTGCCGCCTCTCTAAATAAGAAGGCATGTGCTCAGCTCCTAAAGCGTTAGTTTCTGATTACTTCTTCTCCCCAAGACGTTTTCTTAAGTCAAATCCTAAATCAATTATACCTAATATCCTCACAATATAAAGAACAAATGGCAGGAGGAACACCAGGACAATGACGATGATTGGAACAGCTTTAGGGTACTTTTTAATATGGGTTATATAAAACACTAATGAGACCCCTTGGAGAACCATCAGCATCTGCAGGATGAATGTAAGATTGGAAATCACCCAGAACCAGTATGTTCCTTTTTCCGGCTGCATGATCAATGCTGCAATCATCGTAATGAGATAGTACCATAAGATACTCTTTGGCAGATTCAACTCCCTGAACGGAGGCCAGGTTGGCACCTTGATTCCAAACCGCTTCAAGAATGGAAACGAGACAAGCTGAAGCAGGAACACAATCAAAAACGAAGCCATGACGAACATGCTCGGCATAAGTACTTCCATCATATCAATCATTGTTTCAAATTGCTCAATGAGTTTCTCATCAGGGGTCTGCCCCATTTGTTCCAGCATTTTGATCGCCTGGTCGGTAGAGACTCGAAAAGCCTCCATCAGTTCCTCGATAATATTGATTTTAAATAAAATAACCGACAATGCATATTGTGCCACTAAATTTAAAAGAAACACGAGGGAACCAGCTATGTATGCAGCAAATCTGCTTTTCCCTTTCTTGACCATGTAACCCATCACAGCACCAGTTGTCCCATACGCCAATGCTAGCGGGATTGCCAGGAGGGACCCTAAAATCATGGATAATAATACAGCTGCAAGCGTAAACACAGCCGTACTTTTCCCGTCATACTTAGCCCCGAAAAATAAGAACGGCAAAGAAAGAAAGAGGTTCACAATTAACCCTAAACCAGGTATATAAAAAGTGATCAATAATAAAACCGAAAATATCGCCAACAGGATAGCCCCTTCTGTCAGCTTGTATGTATTTTTCATAATCCACCTCACCGAAATGCGTAAGCGCCTTGGTCAGCCTCGACAAGTGCTGGAGGGCCTGACAGTGAAGTCGTTCTTTGACTTCATTGGCAGGATCGAAGCGTCTCGAGAGGCTAGGCGCTGAAGCTAGACACAGAAATGCGTAAGCGCCTTGGTCAGCCCTAAGGATTCAAGCTAGATATTATAACAATTTCCTGAACCAAAGTAGCAACCGTTTTTAAAATTACCGATAAGAACTATTTTAGCTTCTAAACCACTGACAAGCAAACGAAGTGATAAATAGCTAATATAAAAGGCAGCGGGATGCCCCGCTGCCTTTTAAAATCTGTTCCTTATTCGCCTGAAACGTATGGCAGTAATGCCATTTGACGAGAACGTTTGATTGCAACTGTCAATTTACGCTGATACTTAGCGCTTGTTCCAGTTACACGACGTGGTAAAATCTTACCGCGCTCAGAGATGAATTTTTTCAAAAGATCTGTGTCTTTGTAATCGATCTTAGTGATTCCGTTTGCTGTGAAGTAGCAAACCTTACGGCGTTTTGCACGTCCGCCTCTGCGTCCACCCATTGCCATGGTCATTTCCCTCCTTGTGTATTATATTTCAAGTCCGAGTTATATTAGAATGGAAGATCATCATCTGAAATGTCGATCTGGCCGCCACCTGCAAATGGATCTTCATCTACTTTTGTATAACCTTGGTTCTGGCGTTGATTCTGATTCTGATTCCCGAATGGGGAACCTTGATCATTTTGACGGGAATAACCGCTATCCCCTCTGTCTGAAGACTGTCCTTTTGGCTCAAGGAACTGAACACTCTCAGCAAGAACTTCTGTAACGTATACACGCTTACCATCTTGTCCTTCGTAGCTGCGAGTTTGAACTCGTCCATCAACACCTGCAAGGCTGCCCTTCTTCAAGAAGTTAGCAACGTTTTCGGCTGGACGGCGCCATACCACACAGTTGATGAAGTCAGCTTCTCTTTCCCCCTGCTGGTTGGTAAATGAACGATTTACCGCAAGAGTGAAAGTAGCCACCGCAACTCCATTCGGTGTAAAACGTAATTCAGGATCCTTGGTCAAACGGCCAACAAGAATGACACGATTCATCATCAGAATCAACTCCTTCCCCCCAGCTTGAATGTTCCAATTTGAAACATCTTCCACTGAAAGCTTATATTTATATCATTAATTATTCTTCTTCTTTAATTACGATGTGGCGAAGGATATCTTCGTTGATCTTAGCAAGACGAGAGAATTCCTCAACTGCTGCCGGAGTAGCGTTTACCTTAACAAGCTGGTAGTAGCCATCACGGAAATCATTGATTTCATAAGCTAGGCGGCGTTTGCCCCATTCCTTAGCTTCTGCAACTTCCGCACCGTTTTCTGAAAGGATTGAGCTGAAACGCTCAGTAAGAGCCTTTTTAGCTTCCTCTTCAATGTTTGGGCGGATGATGTACATAATTTCGTACTTTCTCATCACTGTCACCTCCTTTTGGTCTAAACGGCCCCATTACAGGGCAAGGAGTAATTGATTAATTACTCACAAGATGAAATTATATCACAGAACATATCCAAAGGCAATGTTATGTATAGAGAATCTGCTATCCCTATTTCTATGTGATAGATTTCTATAACAGTATACTAACATATGTTCGCATTTTTGTCCATAATTAATAATGTTGAAATGAAAAATAATGCCCTGCTATCAAAACAGGGCATAAGTGGATTATACATTGAAGCGGAAGTGGATGATGTCTCCGTCTTTCACTTCGTATTCTTTACCTTCTAGGCGTACTTTACCAGCTTCCTTGGCTGCTGCCATTGATCCGGCTGCAAGAAGGTCATCATAGTGGACTGTTTCTGCGCGGATGAATCCACGCTCGAAATCAGAGTGGATCACACCGGCACACTGAGGTGCTTTCATGCCATGGCGGAATGTCCATGCACGGACTTCCTGGACACCGGCTGTGAAGTAAGTTGCCAGTCCAAGCAGGCTGTAAGCCGCACGGATCAACTGATCCAATCCTGATTCTTCAATTCCTAGTTCCTCAAGGAACATTTGCTTTTCTTCGCCTTCAAGCTCAGCGATTTCTTCTTCGATTTTGGCACTGATAACGATGACTTCTGCATTGTCTTTTTGTGCAAAATCGCGGACTTTCTGGACGTATTCATTTCCGCTTGGATCTGCGACATCTTCTTCACCTACGTTAGCTACATATAACATTGGCTTGATTGTGAGCAAATGAAGATGTTTAACGATTTTCATTTCTTCGTCAGTGAATTCAACTGCGCGTGCTGGTTGTTCAGCTTCAAATGCATCGCGCAGGCGAGCAAGGATTGGAAACTCAATAGAAGCTTCCTTATCCTTTTGCTTAGCCAATTTCTCGACGCGGCTGATTCTTTTTTCAACAGATTCCAGGTCAGCCAGAATCAATTCCAGGTTAATAACCTCGATATCAGAAATTGGATCTACTTTACCTGCTACGTGAGTGATATTGTCATCTGCAAAACAGCGGACAACCTGGCAGATTGCATCTACCTGGCGGATATGGGAAAGGAATTTGTTTCCGAGTCCTTCACCCTTGCTCGCCCCTTTTACGATTCCGGCAATATCAGTGAATTCGAATGCAGTCGGTACAGTCTTTTTCGGCTGTACAAGCTCAGTCAATTTAGTTAAACGATGGTCAGGAACCTCAACGATTCCGACATTCGGGTCAATCGTACAGAACGGATAGTTGGCTGATTCAGCACCAGCCTGTGTAATCGCATTAAACAATGTAGATTTCCCAACGTTAGGAAGTCCAACAATACCTGCTGTTAAGGCCATCCATGTCACTCCTCTATTTAAAAATGTATCTATTCAAGCAAGAATCACCTAAACGATTTTTTCCTCTCACAATTATAGAGATTACGAAAGGAAAAGACAAGCTTATAAGAAAAGCGCAAGCGCCTTGGTGCGCCTGACAAGAGCTTGAGGGCTTGACATTGAAGCAGTACTTTGACTTTCTTATTGAATGGTACCCTTATGAAGGTGAATTGGCTCGCATAAGGGCATTTTTCCACTTGAATCGTACCCTTATGAAGGTGAATTGGCTTGCATAAGGGCATCTTTCCGCTTGAATCGTACCCTTATGAAGGTGGAAGGGCTCGCATAAGGGCATCTTTCTCCTTGAATGGTACCCTTATGAAGGTAGAAGGGCTCGCATAAGGGCATCTTTCTCCTTGAATCGTACCCTTATGAAGGTGAAATGGCTCGCATAAGGGCATCTTTCTCCTTGAATGATACCCTTATGAAGGTAGAAGGGCTCGCATAAGGGCATCTTTCTCCTTGAATCGTACCCTTATGAAGGTAGAAGGGCTCGCATAAGGGCATCTTTCCGCTTGAATCGTACCTTATGAAGGTGGAAGGGCTCGCATAAGGGCATCTTTCTCCTTGAATGGTACCCTTATGAAGGTAGAAGGGCTCGCATAAGGGCATCTTTCTCCTTGAATCGTACCTTATGAAGGTGAAATGGCTCGCATAAGGGCATCTTTCTCCTTGAATGATACCCTTATGAAGGTAGAAGGGCTCGCATAAGGGCATCTTTCTCCTTGAATCGTACCCTTATGAAGGTGAAATGGCTCGCATAAGGGCATCTTTCCGCTTGAATCGTACCCTTATGAAGGTGAAATGGCTCGCATAAGGGCATCTTTCCGCTTGAATGGTACCCTTATGAAGGTGAAATGGCTCGCATAAGGGCATCTTTCCGCTTGAATCGTACCCTTATGAAGGTGAATTGGCTTGCATAAGGGTATCTTTCGACTCGAGCCCTACCCTTCCCAAATTTCTGCGCACCAGCAACAACCATTGGCAAACTCTTGCCCCGAATGCCTAAGTTTTCAGGTGCCAATGAATTATCGGTCCCTCTGTTTCGGAAAAAGAAAAACCGCACTCTCAATGAAAAGTGCGGCAAAACGAACCTTATTCTTTTTCAGTTTTTTCGATGTTGACCAGACAATCATAGAGTGTGCTTCCAAGTCCGTTGTCTGATTCCCGGCTGGATGTCAGCTGATTGACGGAACCACCGAATCGGGCGCTCAATCCCTCATCAATATTCACCGTTCCCGGATGGGCCATTTTTAAAATCGAAACAGTTCCTTTCAGTTCGCCTCTATCATTCCACACCCGGACATAGTCCTGATCTTTCAAATCCTTTTCAGCAGCCACGCTGCCAGCGATCTCGACTTTCACATACGGCTCTGGCTGGAACAGGTGGAAATGCTGAGAATGGTTGGAACGCAGCGGATGGATCGTCAGCAAAGTATATGGATATTTCTCTGCCAGCTCTGGATTCGTCCACTTTGTTTCTGTTGGCAGTGACAGTTTGATCCTCCCGTCAGCGGCTGCAGAAGATGTGAATTCATACATGCCGCTTGGCGTTTTGAATTTCCTGTCTGCCCAAGGGATTTTATCCACGGGAAGTTCCGCAAATTTATCCACACGGATTTTATCAAGGCTGATTCCCTTTGCAGTCAGTGATGCCAGACCCATCTCGATGAATTCTTCTCTTGTAAAATCAAACTCGTCACCGAAGCCTAATCTAGCCGCTAGTTCAGCCCATATCCATGCGTCAGGCTTCGCTTCTCCCGGCGGTTCGACCAGCTTCGGGCCGTGGTTCACATAATGATGGTACATAGAAGAATAGTATACATCTTCTACCTCAAAGGCTGTCGCAGCTGGCAGCACATAATCCGCTAGCTCTGCTGTATCCGTCATGAAATGGTCAATCACAACGAGGGTTTCGAGCGATTCAAAAGCCTCGCGCACTCTGTTCGTATCTGGAACTTGAGTCAGCGGATTACCACAGGTTACGATTCCCATCTTAATCACAGGGTCAACTGTTGATAAAATTTCTTCTGCCTGCCTCATCATTGTAAACGTACGTGATGACTTTTTCCGTTCTGGCATGGTCATATTCTGGTAGTCAAAACTTTGTCCTACCTGCTTGTTCGCATAGTTCGCGCCTCCGCCTGGAATGCCGATATTGCCGCTGACAGCGACCAAAGCGTCCAGCAGCCTGATCGTATTTCCGCCATTTTCATAGCGCTGCATACCAAGTCCCATAATGGTCGAAACCGGCTTATCAGCATATACCTCGGCCAGATGGGTAATGATGTCGGCCGGAACTTCTGTCACTTCACAGATATAGTCTAATGAAACACTATCGAGCAATGCTTTTAAGTCCGCGAACCCTACTGTATGATTCTCCAGGAACTCGCCATCCTGTAAATCCATCCTGAGCAACTCTTTCATGATGCCCGCCGCTAGAAGTCCATCAAAACCTGGCTTAATGGAGATATATTGATGTGCCAGCTTGGCCGTAGCATTATAAATAGGATCAATCACATAGATCTGAGTTCCATTCTTTTTCGCAGCCTGGAGGTTTTGGAAAAGATGCATATTCGTCCGGGCGACATTCCTGCCCCAGATGACGACATGCTTGCTGTTTTTCAAATCCTCTGGTGCATGGCTGTAGGCATCGCCAAAATCCCAGTTCTGCGCTTCAATTCCCGCTCCCCAGCAAAGGGAACCGGTCAATTCAGTCACACCGCCAAACAGATTGAAAAAGCGGCTGTCAAGATTGGATAGCAAACCGCCGTTGGCGTAATCATGGCTGTGCAATACGGAGGTGGTCCCAAAGCTTTCTTTATAATAGGCCAGTTTTCCAGCAATCTCATCGAGCGCCTGCTCCCAGGAAATCTGCTGGAATCTGCCATCTATTTTTTTCAGAGGATAGAGCAACCTGTCTTCGGAATTCGCCCTGTTCTCAAGCATTCTGCCGCGGCCGCAAATTTTCCCCTGTGTAATTGGATGATCTGGATTGCCTTCGACCTTGGTTACCTTTCCGTCTTCTACGGTAACAAGGAAACCGCAGCTGTCCCAGCAATTCAATGGACATGCTGAATGATGTACTGTCGCCACTTCCTCATCTCCCAACGTTCTCTCTATATGTTCATTAATTTTATCTATAAGAATAATACAAGAAGGCCAAAAAAAGAAGCAGGATTATTCTCCCTGCTTCGATAAAACCTTCTTTACTTTTCGAGTGAACTCTTTTCTGGGAATCAAAACACTGTGCTCGCAGCCTACACATTTGATTCGGAAATCCATGCCAAGGCGAATGATTTTCCACTTATTGGTGCCGCAAGGATGTGGTTTTTTCATTTCAACAACATCATTAAGTTGAAACTCGTGCTCCAATTTTAAAACCTCCTTGTTTATTTACCTAATTCTTTTTGCTCTCCGCCTTCCTGGCGTGAGTACATAACCATTCTTGGGAATGGAATTTCAATTCCGTGCTGATCCAGCAGAAGCTTGATATCCTTGCGGAGCTGTCTTCCGATATACCAGTGTTTCATCGGCAGTGTTTCCGCGACAATCCGCATGACAACCTCTGAAGCGCCAAATTGCTGGACGCCTAAAAGCTCAGGTGCCTTCACCAGTTCTGGATACTTTTCAGTCGTTGTATCAAGATATTCCTGCAGTACTTTTTCAGCGTATTCAATATCCCCTTCATAAGCAATTCCTATATCGAGAACCGAAACACTGTTATAAATCGAGAAGTTGGTGACTTCTATGATGCTGCCATTAGGAAGGATATTCATTTCCCCTGTAAAGCTTTTAATCTTCGTCGTCCGCAGCCCAATTTCCTCCACCGTTCCTTCAAATTGTCCGATCCGGACATAATCACCTACAGAGAACTGATCTTCAAAAATAATGAAGAAACCAGTAATGATGTCTTTTACAAGACTCTGTGCCCCGAAACCGACTGCCAGACCGACAATCCCGGCACCGGCAAGCATTGCCTTGACATCGATCGTCATCGCCGCAAGAATGGACATAATTGCAATAAAGTAGACAACATATGTCAATACATTTTCAAGCAGCTTCATCAAAGTCATTTCCCGCCGCTCGGAGACCCTGATTGGCCCCCTTGTCTTCATTTTAAAGACATTATGGATCGCAAGCTTGCCAACTCGAATCAGCAAAACGGAAACGATCAGGATCGCCAGGATTTTCAGGGTACCTTCCCCGACTGCAAACCAGAGATCTTCATCCATCAGCTTTTGACTCATTTTATTAAAAAACGCTTCTGTCTTCGTAAGACTTTCTTCCGTTTTAGTCATATTTTCACCCGCCTGTAAATTTCATGCTTACAATATCATACGTTATGTAACAAAGTAGAAGATTTCATACAAACACAACCATTTTAACAAGTTTTATAATGTAGTTAAAGAAGGCTGTTTCTACAAGTTGGTGGTATAAGTAGATAGTATGAAGGTTTCATTCAAAGTCAGCATTTTATTATTTTAATATAGAATAATCATTTTATGATAGGCACTCAACCATTATAAAGTCTTTCATAAAAAATAAGTCCTTCTTCCTCCAAAAAAAATCCACTGCTCCAAAAGACCCTGTTTAAATCTTTCTGTTTACAGGTATGTATAGATTACAAAAAAAGTCCGTATACTGATAGTACGAATTTTTAAGGAGTTGATCCAATGAATCTCAAAAACCATTTTTTCGAGCGGAAAAACAATCTGGCAAAAATTAACCATGAGGATGAGCTGGCTGCGGAAAAGCTGGCTTCTGAAATCCTGGACCATTTGCCTAATTTCAGCACACGCCCAATTGTTTTTGTCTGTATTGGAACTGACCGCTCTACCGGTGATTCATTGGGTCCGCTAATCGGAACGCTTCTCGAGGAAAAAGAAATTGCGCCTTACCATGTATATGGAACTCTCGATGACCCGATACATGCTGTCAATATGGATGCTAAACTGGCAGAAATTAAAGAAAAGCACTTCAATCCTTTTATTATCGGCATAGACGCCTGCCTGGGCAGATTAAAAAGCGTCGGATCCATCCAGGTAGGAAATGGGCCAGTCAAGCCAGGTGCCGGAGTGAATAAGGAACTGCCTGAGGTCGGCAATATGCACATTACAGGCATCGTCAATGTCAGCGGGTTCATGGAATTCTTTGTCTTGCAAAACACCAGGTTGAACCTCGTTTTAAAAATGGCAAAAACAATCGCGAACGGTATTTTCGAGAGCAGCCAGCAGCTACCTAAGAAACAGGAATGGCCTAAAATCAACTGGGACCTTGAAACCGAGCAGCCAACGGTTGCCGAATAATAAGTCTAAAAATGCCTGGAGGCTATCCAGGCATTTTTCAATTTTAAACTCCAATCATATAATGTGAAATGGTGACAAGAACGCCAGTAACCAGGATACCTGGCAAAAGGTTCGCAACCCTGATTGTTGTCAAACCGATCATGTTCAGGCCGATGGCAAAAATCATGACGCCTCCGGTAGCAGTCAATTCAAGGATGAAGCTGTCCATCAAGGCCTGTGGAATAAACTTATCAATTTGAGTCGCGAATAATGCAATCGTCCCCTGGTAAAGCATAACCGGAATGGCGGAGAAAAGAACACCAATCCCTAGCGTTGTAGTGAGAATCAATGCAGTAAAGCCGTCAATGATGGCCTTTGTATAGAGGACGTCATGATCGCCGCGAATCCCGCTGTCGAGAGCGCCGATAATCGCCATGGCGCCAATGACAAAGATCAGGGTCGCCGTCACAAATCCCTGTGAAATACTTCCTTCCCCTTTTGAACCAAGCCTTTTTTCAAGCCAGTCTCCAACTGAATTCAGCTTATCCTCCAGCTTCCAGGCTTCCCCGAGCACTGCACCAATGACCAGACTTAAAATGACAATCAGGAAGTTGGCGCTTTTAAAGCCCATTTGCAGTCCCAATACCATGACGGCAAGCCCGATGCCATGCATGACTGTGGCTTTCATATTTTCAGGGATTCTTGTCAATAGCCGGCCAAGCAGGGTCCCTATGATAATCAATAACCCATTTACAATGGTGCCAAGTAAAAACATATTGTTCACCTATCTTCAGATTTTGTATGATACGCGTATGTAAAAGTTGTTTTCGCATTAATTGTTGCTTTTCGTACATGTTCTATATTCGCGCTAAAAAAGAGGTCGGGGCTCTTTTCGAGGAGACTTCTTAATAAGGATTACTTTTGGTTGAGAAAGCATCAAAGTTTACGAAAAGAGCCTAGTAAAAAAAGAAGCCATCAAATTGATAGCTTAGGAGTTTTGCTGATCTAACAGTTCCAGAATCCGTTCGAGATCATCCTTTGAGAAGAATTCTATTTCAATCTTCCCTTTGTTTTTGGATTGTTTGATGTTTACAGTTGTCCCGAAACGCTCTCGAAGCGTCGTCTCCCGTTCACGGATGAAAACATCTTTTGTCACTTTTTCCTTTTTTGTTTCACGTGGAACAACTTCGTTCATCTGCTGGATCAGCTGCTCAAGCTGGCGGACATTCATTCCATCCTTAAGGATTTTATCCACCAGGATCGGAAGCTTATCTTTCTTTCTCAGCCCCAGAAGCGCGCGTCCATGCCCCATTGAAATCTTGCCATCTGAAATCAGCTGCTGGATTTTAGGGGGGAGCGACAGCAAACGGATATGGTTTGCCAAATGCGGCCGGCTTTTGCCCAGCCTTTTCGCTAACTCTTCCTGAGTGAGCTTCAGCTTTTCAATCAAGGTTTGATAGGCGATACCCTCTTCGATTGGATTCAGGTCTTCACGCTGAAGATTCTCCAATACGGCAAGCTCCATCATTTGCTGTTCATTCAATTCGCGGACAACTGCCGGAACTGTCTCAAGCTTTGCTTCCTTCGCTGCCCGGAAACGTCTTTCCCCAACAACAATTTCATAGCCTTTTATAGTTTTCCTGACAATAATCGGCTGAAGGATACCATGTTCCTGGATTGATAGTTTCAATTCCTCGATCGCTTCCGGCTGGAAAACTTTTCGTGGTTGATAAGGATTCGGCCTTATTTCTTTGATGCTGATTTCCTGAACCTTTTCTTCTTTTTCAGCTTCCATGTTAAAGAAAGCATTCAATCCTTTACCTAAGCCTTTAGCCATTTGCAACCACTTCCTTTGCAAGATCTAAATAAACCTCTGCCCCGCGGGACTTTGGATCATATATGATAATTGGCTCTCCATGGCTTGGAGCTTCACTCAACCGGACATTCCTTGGAATGACTGTCTTGTACACTTTGTCCTGGAAGTACTTCTTCACTTCCTCGATGACTTGGAGACCAAGATTCGTACGCGCATCCAGCATCGTCAGCAGGACGCCTTCAATCTTCAGATCCTGGTTCAAATGCTTCTGTACGAGGCGGACAGTATTCAGGAGCTGACTTAGTCCCTCCAGAGCATAATACTCACACTGGACAGGGATGATGACGGCATCTGAAGCCGTCAAAGCATTCAGTGTCAATAAACCAAGGGACGGAGGACAGTCAATGATAATATAATCAAAACGATCCTTCACTTCCTCGAGGGCCCGCTTCAAGCGAACCTCCCTTGAGATCGTGGGCACAAGCTCAATTTCCGCTCCAGCAAGCTGGATGGTCGCTGGAATTGTATATAGATTCTCTACGGCTGTTGGCTGGATTACATTTTTAGCTTCAACATCGTCAACAAGAACATCATAGATGCATTGCTCAACATCCGCTTTCTCAATCCCCACACCGCTGGTAGCGTTTCCCTGAGGATCCGTATCAACAAGCAGCACTTTCTTTCCTATGTATGCAAGGCAAGCACCAAGATTCACCGATGTCGTCGTTTTCCCGACTCCGCCTTTTTGATTCGCAATCGCGATGATTTTTCCCACATTGTCACCTTCTTTCAAACCAGTAAAATAGTATATTTTCAGCTTTTATAAGCAAAAAACGCATTAAAGATCAGGCATTTCCCGCAGTTTCTGATAAAACTGACCGAAAAAAGCAATCATGTATTCTATTTTATCATGAATCAAGATAGTTGATAGAATTTTTATTAAAAAGAAATAATGCGGTAATATTACGCCCTATCAGAAGAAAAGGCTCTTAAATAAGGCTGTTGATTTTCGTTCCAGGTGCTTCTCTTTCCGCAGGGCGACGCTGAGCCTCCTCGCCGCTGCTGGCGTCTGCGGGGTCTCTTCTTTCAGCTGATGCTCCAGGAGTCTTCGCGCCTTCCACTACAATCAACAGGTGTTAAAACCAACATTGGGCTATAACAGAGCCTTTTTAAAGAAAAACACTGTGATAAGAGAAGTTAGTTAACTTAAAAGCACTATTACCTCGAAATTGATTGGATTGTATTTCACAACAAAAAAAACGGGAGACAGCCTGTCCCCCGCTAGCAATCTATTATTTCTTTTTTGGTATGCGAATCGTGAATTGGTAGAACTCTTCAAATTCTTCTTCTTCCGAATCGAGATTGATGCCGCTGTCGGAAACCATTGTCAGCGACTGGCGGATGGTATTGACGGCAATCCTCATATCCTTGCTGAATGCCTTCCGCTTTGGCTTTGGTTTCTCTTCATTCTGACTCAGTAGCTTTACGACGCGTTCTTCCGTTTGTTTGACATTGAGGGCTTTCTCAATGACCTCTGCCAATAGCTGCACTTGCAGCTGAAGGTTTTTTAACGGGATTAACGAACGGGCATGACGTTCTGTAATCGACTTATTTAAAAGCGCATCCTGCACTTCCTGCGGAAGCTTTAGCAATCGCAGCTTATTCGCAACGGTTGATTGACCTTTTCCCAGTCTTTGCGCCAGGGCTTCCTGGGTAAGGTTATGGATTTCCAGCAATTTACCATAAGCCATTGCTTCTTCAATCGGTGACAGCTCCTCACGCTGGAGGTTCTCGATCAAAGCAACGGATGCCGTTTCGGAATCGGATAGATTCTTAACAATTGCAGGAACTTCTTCCCACTCAAGCTTTTTCATCGCCCGCCAGCGGCGTTCACCTGCGATGATTTCAAACCGATCCTGATCGAATTCCCGGACGACGATTGGCTGGATTACTCCATGTATGTGAATGGTACGGGCCAATTCTTCAATTTTTTCATCATCAAATACAGTTCTTGGCTGGTATCTATTTGGAATAATATGGTCAATCGGAATTTTCTTTATTTCTTCGTTTTCTATGCTGTCAATTTCCTCAACCGTCTGTTCTTCCACTTGGTTCTGTTCTTCCATTTGATTCCGTTCTTTTTCCTTTTCCCCAAGGCCAAAAAAGCGCGAAAAAGAAGGCTTCATCACCTACACCACCTTTATGAACTCCCTATTACATATTCTCTATAAAAATGACAAGTTCCTGCCTATAGACTCTATTATAAACTAAATTCATTATTCAAAATAGACCAAAGAGCATACGCGAACATGGCTGGTTTCATCAAACGTGCACCTCGGGTCTTTGACTGGAGGTGCTGTGGATGATGGATGCCTCTATTCAATCGGCGTTTTATTCGGAGTTCCCGGTTTTCTTGGGTACTTCTTAGGTGTTGCTTTTAATTTGTTAATGATTAAAATATTCCGTTCGCTCTCTTCCACCGGCAAAGTGAATGAATGAGCGGATCTCAGCTTCCCGCCAAGGACAGCGATCGCTTTTTCGCCAACCTGCAGTTCCTCTCCTGCCTGGTTGCCCTTCATGGCGACGAATGTCCCGCCTACTTTTACCAGCGGAATACAAAGCTCGCTTAATACTGACATCCTTGCAACTGCCCTTGCCATCACAACATCATATTTTTCACGGTGAGAAGGATTCTGTCCGAATGTCTCGGCACGATCGTGAATGAAAGTCGTTCCTTCCAGTCCCAATTCCTTCGAAAGCTGCTCCAGAAATGTAATTCGCTTATTCAGGGAATCAACAATTGTCACCTTGATTTCCGGGAAGGCAATTTTAATCGGGATACTTGGGAAGCCGGCACCGGCACCAACATCACATAAATTGAGCGGCTTGTTAAAATCAAAATAAAATGCTGCGGAAACGGAATCATAGAAATGCTTCAAATACACATCAGGCTTTTCTGTGATCGCAGTTAAATTCATTTTTTCATTCCACTCGACGAGCATTTGGTAATACTTTTCATATTGCTCCATTTGCTTCTGGGAAAGCTCAATCCCCTTTTCAGCGAGCAAAGTTTTAAATTGATCTGTATTCATAAGCCAACCCTTTCTGTCCTTGCTGGTGATTTTATAAGAAAAGCGCAAGCGCCTTGGTCAGCCCCGACAAGCGTTGCCCGACAATAACGCCACGTCCTCCCAAAAGCTACCGCTTTCGGTCGTGCAATGAATCGCTTCGAAGCTTTCCTTGTCCTGTGGCTGTCGGGTCTGCACGTCCTGTGCCCCAGAGGGCCGACCAGTGAAGTCGCTCTTTGACTTCATCGGGCGGACCGAATTCGAAAAGTATAGCCGACTGCCCAGAAACGCAGAAACTGGAGACTCCGACCCTGCCGGCGGAGTTGAAGTTTCGAAATTTCTAGGAGGCGACACTAGACAAACGTCTCGAGGGGCTAGGCTGGAGCTAGACACTAATCTATCTGGATAAATTATACTTTCTCCAATTAAAAATTTTACGATTGAATCCGTGCAATACGCCCTTGTTCCAAATAAACAAGCAGAATAGAGATGTCAGCAGGATTCACACCTGAGATTCTCGATGCCTGTGCCAATGTTAGCGGACGTACTTCCTTCAGTTTTTGGCGAGCCTCTGTCGCCAATCCGGAAATCGCATCATAATCAATATTTTCCGGGATTTTCTTGTCTTCCATCTTTTTCAGCCTTTCAACCTGCTGAAGAGATTTCTCGATGTATCCCTCATATTTGATTTGAATTTCTGTCTGTTCTTCTGTTTCAAAATCAAGGTCGCCAGCTGCAGGAACAAGCTGCTTGATATGCTCATAAGAAACCTCAGGACGCTTCAATAAATCTGAAGCACGGATGCCATCCTTCAACTCACTGCCGCCAAGCGAACGGATCAGTTCCTGGACCTCGGCTGTCGGTTTGATGATGATGGATTGCAGGCGTTGTTTCTCACCTTCGATTGCTTCTTTTTTCGCTAAAAACTTCTGGTAGCGTTCTTCGGTAATCAAGCCGATTTCGTAGCCTTTTTGAGTCAAGCGAAGATCCGCATTGTCATGACGCAGAAGCAGGCGGTATTCTGCTCTAGATGTCAACAGACGGTATGGTTCATTTGTTCCTTTTGTCACGAGGTCATCAATCAATACACCGATATAGGCATCGGCGCGGCTCAGGATGACTTCTTCTTTGTCCAACGCCCTTCTGCCGGCATTGATTCCAGCCATGATTCCCTGGCCAGCTGCCTCTTCATAGCCTGATGTACCGTTGATTTGGCCTGCAGTATAAAGATTTTTGATTAGTTTCGTTTCCAATGTTGGCCACAGCTGCGTCGGCACGACGGCATCATACTCAATCGCATAGCCGGCACGCATCATTTGTACCTTTTCCAGTCCAGGTATCGTCTGGAGGATTTTATGCTGGACCTCTTCAGGCAAGCTGGTTGATAATCCCTGCACATACACTTCCTGAGTGTTCCTTCCTTCCGGCTCGAGGAAGATCTGGTGGCGCGGCTTGTCATTAAAGCGGACAACCTTATCCTCGATGGATGGGCAGTAGCGCGGGCCAGTTCCCTTGATCATTCCGGAATACATTGGTGACCGGTGCAAATTGTCATCAATCAGCTGGTGTGTGCGCTCATTCGTATATGTCAGCCAGCAAGGAAGCTGATCTGTGATGTATTTCGTCGTTTCATAGGAAAATGCACGGTGGACATCATCACCAGGCTGGATTTCTGTTTTTGTATAATCGATACTCTCACTGTGCACACGAGGCGGCGTTCCCGTTTTAAAACGAACCAGGTCAAAGCCAAGCTCCTCGAGGTGCTCCGAAAGCTTGATTGACGGCTGCTGGTTGTTCGGGCCGCTTGAATATTTCAATTCGCCGAGGATGATTTCCCCGCGCATATACGTACCAGTCGTGATGACAACTGTTTTTGCGCGATAAATGGCTCCAGTCTGCGTAATGACCCCTTTACATTCTCCGTCCTCTACGATCAGGCGCTCAACCATGCCTTGTACCAATGTAAGGTTCTTTTCATTTTCCAGCGTCTTTTTCATTTCATTTTGATAATCGAATTTATCGGCCTGAGCCCTCAACGCACGAACTGCAGGTCCTTTTCCTGTATTCAGCATCCTCATCTGGATGTATGTTTTATCGATATTGCGGCCCATTTCGCCGCCCAATGCGTCAATTTCCCGTACAACAATACCCTTTGCAGGTCCGCCGATTGACGGGTTGCACGGCATGAACGCAATCATATCAAGATTGATGGTAATCATCGCGGTTTTCGCACCCATGCGTGCCGGCGCAAGTGCTGCCTCAACACCCGCATGGCCGGCACCAACTACAACCACATCATAATTTCCGGCTTCATAGCCCATCCTGCTGCCTCCTTTTTATGCCCCATTCAAACATCTGTATAGTCCAAAAGCGCTACATCAAATAAATCTAATAGCAAGAGAGAAAATTTTATGAAAATAGTTTCTTTATTATTACTTCCCTAAGCAGAACTGGGAAAATAACTGGTCGATTAAGCTTTCATGCACGCTTTCTCCAATAATTTCGCCAAGCAGCTCCCAGGAACGAGTCAGATCGATCTGGACGATATCAATTGGAGTTCCCATTTCGACACCCGAGATTGCTTCTTCTATTGAATGGACAGCCTGATTCAGGAGTGCGATATGGCGGCTGTTCGAAACATACGTCATATCTCCCGATTCGATCGCACCTGAGAAGAACAGGCTGGATATCGCTTCTTCCAGCTCATCCACTCCCTTGTCCTCCAGCAATGAAGTTGTGACAAGAGAATAACTCTTCCCAAGCTCCTTCACCTGGTCCATATCAATTTTTTGCGGCAGGTCGGTTTTGTTGACGATGACAATCACGTCCATTCCCTCAACCGCTTTGAAAATGTTCCGATCCTCTTCCGAAAGCTCATCCGAATAATTCAGAACAAGCAAAATCAAATCAGCTTCCTTCAAGACCTGACGGGACCGTTCTACACCAATTCTTTCGACAATATCTTCCGTTTCGCGGATTCCCGCTGTATCAAGCAGCCTTAAAGGAACACCACGGACATTCACATATTCCTCGATGACATCACGCGTGGTCCCTGGTATATCAGTAACAATCGCTTTATTTTCATGCACAAGGCTGTTAAGCAGCGAAGATTTCCCTACATTTGGGCGGCCAACTATGACGGTGGACAATCCTTCACGGAGGATTTTTCCCTGCTGTGAGGTTTGGAGAAGCTTCTCAAGCTCCCCTTTTACATACTTCGCCTTCTCCAAAAGCATATTATGCGTCATTTCTTCTACATCGTCATATTCCGGATAATCGATATTCACTTCGACATGCGCAAGAACTTCTAAGATTTCCTGACGCAGCTTCTGGATCAGCCTGGATAGGCGTCCTTCCATCTGACCAAGAGCCAGGTTCATCGCACGGTCTGTTTTCGCTCTGATCAAGTCGATGACTGCCTCAGCCTGGGAAAGGTCGATACGTCCATTTAAAAAAGCCCGTTTTGTAAATTCCCCCGGCTCCGCCAGTCTCGCTCCCTGATTCAGAACAAGCTGGAGCACACGGTTTACAGAAACAAGACCCCCATGGCAGTTGATTTCAACTACATCCTCTTTCGTGAACGTTTTTGGCCCTCTCATGACAGAGACCATTACTTCTTCCGCGACTTGTCCAGTTTTCGGATCAATCAGATGGCCGTAATGGATTGTATGCGAGGCAACCTCACTCAGCTTCTTGCTGCCAACCCCTTTGAACAGGCGATCTGCTATTTCGAAAGCCTGATCACCGCTTAAACGGACAATCGCAATCGCTCCTTCACCCATCGGCGTAGAAATCGCCGCAATCGTATCAAATTCCATTTGCTCACCCCGCTTTTTCCATAAAAATGATTTATATCAAAAAAGATTAAAGTTTGTTTTCTACAAATTACTAGAATATCACATCACTTTAGCGAAAAAAAGAAAGTAATACTTTCAACTGTGAATTTATCCACAACTCATTAAATAAACTTATTTAATTTTAACTTATCCACATGTGAATAACAATAAAACCAAATGAGGAAATAAATGATTTTTATTTGTGTTGTGGAAAAATGGATTGGGTTGAGTTAGCTGGAGGGATGATTGACGCAGAAGTGTTGTCTGACCTGAAATACTGGATGTTGAATTTTGATTTTAATTTCTAGCGTACCAGTGAATAAAACTTGAATATGATTCAACTAGATCTCTCGATGTTGGCAGGAGTTTGGATATGAATAATGACAATTGATGTGATTAAGATGGGTGGTTGGAATGATAAATTGGAAAAAGTCCGCGATAAATTCCAATTCGCCAATAAAAATGAAATATCGCCAATAAACTGCTCATTTTCGCCAATATAATTCGTTTTTCGCCAATAAATCTTGATTATCGCCAATAAAATTTTTAAATGATCAAAATTATATCACTGAGAGTCCAAAAAATAATGAATTTCAACTCTCATGAAGGACTTATGAAGCAGATACTCAAAAAATATGCCAAATCCTTAAATATATCGCACAAAAAACCCGAACCAGCGCTGGGTTCGGGTTTTTTCACTCATTAATTACTTTGAAGGCGCGATCACAATATGTCTATGTGGCTCTGTGCCATCGGAATAGGTTTTGATTTTTTTATTTGACATCAATGCAGTATGAATCACTTTGCGTTCATACGAAGGCATAGGTTCGAGCGCAACGGTCTGTCCGGTTCTGACTGCTTTTTGCGCAAGGCGTTCAGCCAATTGCACGAGTGTATCGCTCCTGCGCTGGCGATAATCCTCCGCATCAAGCAAGACAGTAGCATACTGTTCAGAATAACGGTTCATTACGAGCTGGGTCAAAAATTGCAGGGAATTCAGTGTTTGTCCTCTTTTTCCGATCAGCAAAGCGATCTTCTCGCCTGACATCGTAAAGAGTACTGTTTTCCCTTCCTTCTTCACATCAACTTCAATTGGAGCTCCCATTTGCAAGCCAACCGATTTCAAATAATTTACGGCTTCTTCAACAGCATCAATTTTAACTGTCACCTTGACGACAGCCGGGCGTGTGCCGAAAAGTCCGAAAATCCCCTTTTTGCCTTCATCAATTACATCAATTTCTGTGCGGTCTTTGGTTGTGTTTAATTGAGCTAAAGCGGATTCTACTGCTTCGTCGACATTTTGTCCTGTAGCAGTTACCTGTTTCACTTTTTTGCTCCTCCCGCATTGCCGGCAGCAGTTGCCTTAAGATCCGGCCCTTTAATAAAGTAAGTTTGAACAATCATGAATAAGTTACCGACTACCCAGTACAATGAAAGTGCTGCTGGGAAGTTGATCGCGAATACAATGATCATGATTGGCATCAGCCATAGCATCATCGCCATTTGCGGATTTGCTTCCTGGCCGGCCATCATCATTTTTTGCTGGATGAACGTTGTAGCACCTGCGACTAACGGCAGGATATAATATGGATCCGGTGAACCAAGGTCGAACCACATGAAGTTATGCTCGGCAATCTCCCTTGTTCTTGAAATCGCGTGGTAGAAACCAATCAGGATCGGCATCTGGACGATTAGCGGGAAACAGCCTGCAAGCGGATTGACACCATGCTTTTGGAACAGTGCCATCGTTTCCTGCTGCAGCTTCTGCTGGGTTTTCTGGTCCTTCGAGCTGTATTTTTCCTTCAGCTTCTGCATTTCCGGCTGCAACGCCTGCATCGCCTTGGAGCTCTTTGTCTGCTTGATCATAAGCGGCAGGATAGCCAGGCGTATGATCAAAGTAACAGCGATAATCGATAATCCGAAGCTGCCCCAGAGCCATTCAGCCATCTTGACGATTAACAAGGACAATGGATAAACAATGTATTCATTCCAAAAACCCTTGCTTTCCTCAGTGATTGGCTGGTCATACTCCATACAGCCTGTCAGCACGGTCATCACCAAAAGCAAGCCCATTATCAATAATATTCTTTTTTTCAAGCTTCATTTCCTCCTAACTTCCCGGTACGTTCATTTATTTTCAAAAGTTTGTCCCAAAATTTATGTACATTTAGCTTTGTCAGCGCCATGCAATCAAGAGTATTTTAACATCTTTTATAGGGAAGCGCTTTTAAAAAATGCAATTCGGCAAATATTTTTGCCTCACTCATTATCTCCAGGTTTCGGCTTCTTCAAAACCTTCCCGACCTTCAAGACATGCTCAAGGCTTTTCTTCACTTCATGCATGTCCATTTCACTAGTTGGCTTCCGGGCGATGATGATGTAGTCATTCCCGTTATGGACGCGGTCCTGGAATTCATGGAAGGATTGCCGGATATATCGCTTGATCTGGTTGCGCATGACGGCATTGCCGATTTTTTTGCTGACCGACAGCCCGATGCGGAAATTTTCCTGGTCGGGTTTTTTCAGGATATAGACAACGAATTGCCGGTTCGCAACAGATCTTCCCTTTTTGAAAGCCTCTTGAAATTCTTTATTTTTTTTCACTCTAAAGTCTTTTTTCATCTATAACACCTTCAATTCTCTATGGATCTTTACGGGAACTTGTTTGGAATAGTGATAAATGGATTTATTTAAAGGCTGTGTAAATCAGACTGTTGATTTTCGTTCCAGGCGTTGAGCCTTCCGCTACAATCAACAGGATATCAAAATAAATGATACATTTTTACACAGCCTATTTAAAAAGTATAGCCAAAAATAAATCCCTTAAAGCCCATCTCGCTCAGCAAGCTCAGCTCCCAAAATAGTATTGCCCAAAGAGAAAAAAGACCACTGACATTTCAGTGGCCTAAGCTGATAATACTTTTCTTCCTTTGCGACGACGGCGAGCAAGAACCTTACGGCCATTTGCACTGCTCATGCGGGCACGGAATCCGTGAACTTTGCTGTGTTTACGTTTATTTGGTTGATAAGTGCGTTTCATATATGTTACACCTCCCTGAGGAATAGCTGTTACAGACAGTCTTTGTAATTATAAAGAGGGGCAGCGTATATTGTCAAGTGCCTATTCGGAATTCGCTGGCATTGGCATAATTTTAATTACTTATCTCCTGGGACTTCTGCAATCTCTACTTTCTAAAATGAATTCGGACCATTCCTCTACATTTCGGAACACTTTCCGAACTTCTATATATGATCCTCATCCAAAAGCTAGCTGGCCATTATAAAATTTACAAAGGCTCACAATTAATTTTTGAAGAATATTATCCGCCCATAAAATAATTATTAATCTCAATATTTATCCGCTATTTTTCCTCTTTAAAGCGTCCTGTGGACAAAATTCGACACATTTTTTATTATCCACAACCCTTTCTGACAGCTTTTACACAATTCAAGTGCCTGTGGACAATTAATCTCCACAGTGATAGTGTATTGTGGATAATGTATTAAAAAGCGTTGCGCCATGCTAGATTATCTGATATTATATTTGTGTTTTCACTCTTAATAATTCGATAACGAAAATATACTTATCCACAAATTGTGGATAAGCTGTGGATAGGTTATTCAGGCCTGTTGTAAAACTTTGTCCACAGAAAGTGGATATTGTCGAAAAGCTTCATTTCTTCCTTATTATATATTTTTCCACATTAATAGTTTTGTATATTTATTAATCCAGGGGTTGTACAGCATGTATAACCTTTGATTTTGTGCTTTTCGGGCATGGATGCAAAAGATTAAATATGAAACTGTGAGTGCAATGCAGCCAGATATAGAGAAAAAATGCGTAAAACGACTAGAAAAGGAGGGATAATTGTTGGAGAACATTGCAGATCTCTGGAACAACGCTCTCGCTAAAATCGAGAAAAAGATCAGCAAGCCAAGTTTCGATACATGGCTCAAATCAACGAAGGCGCATTCCTTGCAGGGGGACGTCCTTACGATTACAGCCCCGAATGAGTTTGCCCGTGACTGGCTGGAGGAACGTTATTCCCAGTTAATCAGCGGTATTTTATATGAAATCACTGGTGAAGAGCTTTCTGTAAAATTCATCATTCCGCAGAACCAGAACGAAGAAGATCTCGACATTCCATTGCCGCCAAAACGAGTGAAGAAAGAAAACGATATTCCAGATTTGCCTGTCAGCATGCTCAACCCGAAATATACATTCGATACTTTTGTCATTGGTTCGGGCAACCGTTTCGCACACGCAGCCTCGCTTGCTGTAGCAGAAGCGCCGGCAAAAGCCTATAATCCCTTATTCATTTATGGGGGCGTCGGACTTGGTAAGACCCACTTGATGCATGCAATCGGGCACTATGTACAGGATCATAATCCGAATGCGAAAGTGGTTTATTTGTCATCCGAAAAATTCACGAATGAATTTATCAATTCGATAAGGGACAATAAAGCGGGAGATTTCCGCAATAAGTACCGCAATGTCGATGTCCTGCTCATAGATGATATTCAATTTTTGGCTGGAAAAGAACAAACACAGGAAGAGTTTTTCCATACCTTCAATACACTGCACGAGGAAAGCAAGCAGATTGTCATCTCCAGTGACCGTCCGCCAAAAGAAATCCCAACGCTTGAAGACAGGCTGAGATCCCGCTTCGAATGGGGGTTAATTACGGATATCACACCGCCAGATCTCGAGACCAGGATTGCGATTCTCCGTAAAAAGGCGAAAGCAGAAGGCCTGGATATTCCGAATGAGGTTATGCTCTATATCGCGAACCAAATCGACTCCAACATCCGCGAACTTGAAGGAGCTTTGATTCGTGTCGTCGCTTATTCTTCACTGATCAACAAGGATATCAATGCGGACCTGGCGGCTGAAGCGCTAAAGGATATAATCCCTAGTTCCAAGCCGAAGGTAATCACGATTCTCGACATCCAGAGGGTTGTAGGCCAGCATTTCAATGTAAAGCTAGAGGACTTTAAAGCGAAGAAAAGGACGAAATCCGTCGCTTTCCCTAGGCAAATCGCTATGTACTTATCTAGAGAGCTGACAGATTTCTCTCTGCCTAAAATTGGCGAAGAATTTGGAGGGCGTGACCATACGACGGTCATCCATGCCCATGAAAAAATTTCAAAGATGATTTCAGTTGATTCAAGCCTGCAAAAGCAGCTGAAAGAAATAAATGAACAATTAAGGGTTTAGGAAAGTGTGAATAACTCTCCATTGGTTACGCACAGTCTGTCCACATGTGGATAGGCTGTGTTTCCTTTGAATAAATCCACTTATCCACAAATCCACAGGCCCTACTAGTACTTCTACTATTTTTTAAAACATATTAATATATGCATTACAGAAAAAAATATTCCTAACTGGAGGCTAAAAAATGAGATTTATTATCCAGCGCGATTCATTGCTCCAAAGCGTCCAAGACGTAATGAAGGCAGTGACGAGCAGAACAACAATCCCCATTTTGACAGGTATTAAGATTGTTGCGAATGAAGAGGGAGTAACTCTTACAGGCAGCGATTCTGATATTTCCATCGAATCTTTCATTCCTAAAGAAGAAAACGGGGATGAAATCGTCGAAATCAAACAGCCAGGATCTATTGTTTTGCAAGCTCGTTTCTTTAGTGAAATCGTTAAGAAGCTTCCTACAGATTCAGTAGAAATCGATGTCCACAATAATCTCCAGACCATTATCCGTTCTGGCAAATCAGAATTTAACCTGAATGGCCTGGATGCTGAGGAATATCCACATCTTCCGCAAATTTCGGAAGAGCATGTATTCAAAATTCCTACAGACTTATTGAAAGGTCTGATTCGCCAGACTGTCTTTTCAGTGTCCACCTCAGAAACACGCCCAATCTTGACAGGTGTAAACTGGAAGGTCGAAAACAATGAGTTAATCTGCATTGCAACAGACAGCCACAGGCTTGCGTTGAGAAAGGCGAAACTCGAAGCGGAGAACACTGGAAGCTATAATGTGGTCATCCCGGGTAAAAGCTTGACAGAATTGAGCAAGATTCTGGATGACAGCTCAGAATCAGTGGATATCGTCATTACAGAAAACCAGGTATTGTTCAAAGCAAAGCACTTATTGTTCTTCTCAAGACTGCTTGAGGGAAATTATCCTGACACTGGAAGATTGATCCCAACTGAGAGCAAAACAGATGTAGTCGTTAACACAAAGGAATTTCTTCATGCAATCGATCGTGCATCCCTGCTTGCCAGAGAAGGAAGAAACAATGTGGTTAAGTTTTCTACAATCGAAGGCGGCGCTATCGAGGTTTCCTCCAACACGCCGGAAATCGGTACTGTTGTCGAAGAAATCCAAAGCCAATCCATCGATGGTGAGGATCTGAAAATTTCATTCAGCGCGAAATATATGATGGATGCCCTGAAAGCATTGGAAGGAACAGAAATCCAAATCAGCTTTACAGGCGCAATGAGACCATTCGTCATCCGACCGCTTCACGACGATTCCATCCTGCAGCTGATCCTGCCGGTAAGAACGTACTAAAATCCATACTGCCACCAGTTTTAATTGCTGGTGGTTTTTTTCTATATGTTGAAAAAATGGACTTTGTTATAGTCTGAAGGTGATTCTTAGCAACCTGTTGATTGTAGTGGAAGGCGCGTAGACTCCTCCGAAAATGCTACCGCATTTCCATCGTGCGCGGGCAGGTCCGGGAAGCAATTCAATGTCCTGTGGGATCAGCTGAACAGGTGAGACCCGCAGGAGCTTGCTCCGAGGAGGCTCACCTCCAGCCCCACGGAAAGAGAAACGCCTGGAACGTAAATCAACAGGCCAAGATCATAGGAAAAAAATAAGAAAATTTGTTTCTATGGAAAAAATTTAGTAAAATAAAGTATTAAGTCCTTTTGGAAGAAAAGGGTGAGAAACGTGAATGAGAAAATAAAAATTGATACGGAATATATCACGCTTGGCCAATTCCTGAAACTTGCCGATGTAATCCAATCAGGCGGAATGGCAAAGTGGTTTTTAAGTGAACATGATGTTTTTATCAATGGTGAACAAGATCAGCGAAGAGGCAGGAAGCTTCGTTCCGGAGATCAGGTATCGATTCCTGGTTTAGGCGAGTTCAGCATAACGCAATAATCCAGAGGATGAACTGTTCATGTATATAGAGGAACTGCAGTTAAGGAATTACCGCAATTACCAGGGATTAGAGGCGGTATTTGAAAATAAGGTAAATGTCATCCTCGGGGAGAATGCCCAGGGAAAAACGAATGTCATGGAGTCAATCTACGTGCTGGCAATGGCAAAATCGCACCGTACCTCCAATGATAAAGATTTAATTCGCTGGGATGAGGAATATGCTAAAATAGAGGGACGGATTAAAAAAAACAACGGATCATTGCCGATGCAGCTTGTCATTTCCAAAAAAGGCAAGAAGGCAAAGGTCAATCATCTTGAACAGCGGAAGCTAAGCCAGTATGTCGGCAATATGAATGTCGTCATGTTTGCTCCTGAGGATCTTAATCTTGTAAAAGGGAGCCCTCAAGTAAGACGACGGTTTGTCGATATGGAAATTGGTCAGGTATCGGCAATTTATTTGCATGATATGGGCCAGTACAACAAAATCCTTCAGCAGCGGAATCATTATCTGAAGCAGCTGCAGATCAAAAAGGCTTCAGACCATACAATGCTCGAGATTCTGACTGAACAATTTATCCAGGCTGCTGCCAGAATCATTGTGAAGCGGTTTGAATTCCTGAATTTGCTCGAACAGTGGGCATTGCCGATCCACCAGGGAATAACAAGAGGGCTTGAGGACTTAAAAATAGTCTACAAACCCTCAGCAGAGGTATCAGAAGATGATGATTTGTCGAAAATGATAGCAGTGTATGAAGAAAAATTTGCTAAAATGAAGATGAGAGAGATTGACCGGGGTACCACCATGTTCGGGCCGCACCGGGATGATCTGCAATTTTTCGTAAATGGCCGTGATGTCCAGACGTTTGGATCGCAGGGTCAGCAGCGGACGACAGCACTTTCCGTGAAATTGGCGGAGATTGAATTGATCAATTCAGAAATTGGCGAATATCCAATCCTGCTGCTTGATGATGTCCTGTCTGAGCTGGATGATTATCGCCAATCCCATTTATTAAATACCATCCAGGGGAAAGTTCAAACCTTCGTCACGACCACTAGTGTGGATGGAATTGACCATCAGACATTAAGGGAAGCAGCCACTTACAAAGTGAAAACCGGCGAAATGTCAAGAATCCAATGAGGTGGACTACATGTATTTGCATGTTGGTGAAGAAGTCCTAGTCAGGACAAAAGATATAATAGCGATATTAGACATTGAAAGCGCCAGTTCTTCTCCATTCATGGAGGAGTTCATAACGCGCCAGGACCAGCAGATTATCCATTTGGCCAAGGGAACGGTCAAATCAATCGTGGTAACAGGAAATCATATATATTATTCCCCACTTGCATCAGGAACATTAAAGAAACGCTCCCAAAAATTATCCGTTCAGGAATTTTAATAGATCGGCATCTTCGCAAAAAATGTCGAAAAACAACGATATATGCGAAAATAGCCAATAGATATGTTTTCAAAAAGTTGAGTCAAAATGAAAGTGTAGGTGATCGATATGGCTATGGAGGAACAATCCATGCAAGGACAAGCGTACGATGAAAACCAGATACAAGTGCTTGAGGGCCTGGAAGCTGTACGCAAACGTCCAGGGATGTATATCGGATCAACGAGTGTAAAAGGCTTGCACCATCTTGTATGGGAAATCGTTGATAATAGTATAGATGAAGCACTTGCCGGCTACTGTGACGAGATCAATGTCATTATCGAAGAAGATAACAGTATCACAGTTCAGGATAATGGCCGCGGAATCCCTGTCGGTATCCACGAGAAAATGGGAAGGCCAGCAGTTGAGGTCATCATGACAGTACTTCACGCCGGAGGTAAATTCGGCGGCGGAGGCTATAAGGTATCCGGAGGTCTCCACGGTGTTGGTGCATCCGTTGTTAATGCCCTGTCTACTTATCTTGAAGTATTTGTCCATCGTGATGGCAAAGTCCATTATCAGAAATTCGAACGCGGTGCTGTAGGCGATCCATTGAAAATCATTGGTGAAACAGACCGTACAGGAACGACTGTACACTTCAAGCCGGACCCGGAAATTTTCACTGAGACATTGGAATATGACTATGAAACACTCGCAAACCGTCTGCGTGAACTTGCCTTCCTGAACAGAGCAATCAAGATCACGATTGAGGATAAGCGCGGTGAAGGCAAAAATAATGAATATTACTACGAGGGCGGAATTAAATCCTATGTTGAGCATTTAAACCGTACCAGGGAAGTCCTTCACGAAGAACCGATTTATATTGAAGGTGAAAAAGAAGGCATTACTATTGAGGTTGCTCTTCAATATAACGATAGCTATACAGGGAACATCTATTCATTCGCGAATAATATCCATACCTATGAAGGTGGTACACACGAATTTGGCTTCAAAACAGCTTTGACTCGTGTGATTAATGATTATGCACGCAAACACGGAATCTTCAAGGAAAGTGATTCAAATCTCTCAGGAGATGACGTTCGTGAAGGTTTGACGTCAATCGTGTCGGTCAAGCACCCTAATCCACAATTCGAAGGCCAGACGAAAACAAAGCTCGGGAATTCAGAAGTCCGTACGGTAACTGACACACTGTTTTCCGACCACTTTGAAAAATTCATGCTGGAAAACCCGAATATCGCAAGAAAGATTGTCGACAAAGGACTAATGGCAGCAAGAGCGAGACTGGCAGCGAAAAAGGCACGTGAGCTGACAAGAAGAAAGAGCGCGCTTGAAATTTCAAGCTTGCCGGGTAAACTGGCTGACTGCTCTTCAAAGGACCCGGCCATCAGTGAAATATATGTTGTTGAGGGTGACTCTGCGGGCGGATCGGCCAAGCAGGGCCGTGACCGCCACTTCCAGGCGATCCTGCCATTGCGCGGTAAAATCCTGAACGTTGAAAAATCGCGTCTTGATAAAATTTTATCCAATAATGAGGTTAGAGCGATCATTACGGCAATCGGTACAGGGATTGGCGAAGATTTCGACCTTTCAAAAGCTCGTTACCAAAAAATCGTCATCATGACCGATGCCGATGTCGACGGCGCCCATATCCGTACTCTATTGTTGACGTTCTTCTACCGCTATATGAGAAAGATCCTAGAAGCAGGATACATTTATATTGCCCAGCCGCCTTTATACAAAATCCAGCAGGGCAAAAAAATCGAATATGCTTATAACGACAAGCAGCTCGAACAGATCCTCGCGGAGCTTCCACAGCAGCCGAAGCCAGGCATCCAGCGCTATAAGGGGCTTGGTGAGATGAATCCTGAGCAGCTATGGGAGACAACGATGAATCCTGAAACAAGGACACTGCTCCAGGTAAGCCTTGAAGATGCAATCGAATCGGATGAAACCTTTGAAATCCTGATGGGTGATAAGGTAGAGCCTCGACGCAATTTCATCGAGCAGAATGCACTTTATGTAAAAAACCTGGATATTTAATAATATATGGTCAGGATAGAAGGTTCTGCCTCTATCCTGCTTTTTCTGAAATGGCCAAGGGGCGCGCAGAGCGTTTTTCCCCTATATGGCCGTGCTGAACAGAGTTCCTAAAGGAGGTTTCTCTTAAATGGCTGAAACACCAAATCCACGTGTAAAAGAGATTAATATTAGCCAGGAAATGCGATCATCCTTCCTGGATTATGCCATGAGTGTTATCGTGGCACGTGCGTTACCGGATGTCCGTGACGGCTTGAAGCCTGTACACAGAAGGATCCTGTACGCGATGCATGACCTTGGCATGCATTCAGATAAGGCCTACAAAAAATCGGCGAGGATCGTCGGCGAAGTTATCGGTAAGTATCACCCGCACGGTGACTCTGCCGTATACGACACAATGGTCCGTATGGCTCAGGATTTTAACTACCGCTATATGCTTGTTGATGGTCATGGAAACTTTGGATCTGTCGATGGCGACGCGGCAGCCGCGATGCGTTATACAGAAGCTCGAATGTCAAAAATTTCGATGGAGCTTTTACGAGACATCAATAAAGATACAATAGATTATCAGGATAACTATGACGGTTCTGAAAGGGAACCGATTGTCATGCCTTCACGGTTCCCGAACCTGCTCGTCAATGGTACTTCCGGTATCGCTGTCGGAATGGCGACAAACATCCCACCTCACCAGCTTGGCGAGGTGATAGATGGAGTATTGGCAATCAGTAAGGATCCTGACATGACAATTATGGAACTGATGGAAATCATCACAGGACCGGACTTTCCGACTGCAGGTATGATACTGGGCCGCAGTGGCATCCGCAAGGCTTATGAGACAGGCCGCGGATCGATCACCCTCCGTGCGAAAGTTGAAATCGAACAAAAATCAAACGGCAAGGAAGTCATCATCGTCAGGGAACTGCCTTACCAGGTTAATAAAGCCAAGCTGATTGAAAAAATCGCTGAATTAGTCCGCGACAAGAGGCTTGACGGCATTACAGACCTGCGGGATGAATCTGACCGCAAGGGTATGAGGATCGTCATTGAAGTTCGTAAGGATGCGAATGCCAATGTGCTTTTAAATAACCTTTACAAACAAACTGCATTGCAGACAAGCTTTGGGATCAACCTTCTTGCTTTAGTCGATGGACAGCCGAAGGTTCTTAACCTCAAGCAATGCCTGGAATACTATCTTGACCATCAGGTAGTCGTCATTAGACGCCGTACAGAGTTTGAACTTAGAAAGGCAGAAGCACGTGCCCACATTCTCGAAGGTCTGCGAATCGCGCTTGATAATCTTGATGCGGTCATTAGCCTGATCAGAAGCTCACGCACTACGGATATAGCAAGAGAAGGATTAATGACACAGTTCAAGCTATCCGAAAAGCAAGCACAGGCTATTCTTGACATGCGTCTGCAGAGGCTTACAGGCTTGGAACGCGAAAAGATCGAAGAAGAGTTCCAAAACCTTATGCAGCTAATCTCGGAATTAAAAGCGATCCTTGCTGATAATGAAAAAGTGCTGGAAATCATCCGCGAAGAACTTACTGAAATCAAAGAGCGCTTCAACGATGAGCGCCGAACGGAAATCGTATCGGGCGGATTGGAAATGATCGAGGATGAAGACTTAATTCCTCGTGAAAATATCGTCATTACCCTTACACATAACGGCTACGTAAAGCGCCTGCCTGTTTCAACATATAGAGCACAGCGACGCGGAGGCCGCGGCATCCAAGGTATGGGAACAAATGAGGATGATTTTGTTGAACATCTGGTTACCACATCGACGCACGATACGATCCTCTTCTTTACAAACAAGGGTAAGGTGTATCGATCGAAGGGTTACGAAATACCGGAATTCAGCCGTACGGCGAAGGGAATCCCAATCATCAACCTTTTGGAAATCGAAAAGGGCGAATGGGTCAACGCCATTATTCCTGTTTCAGAATTTGTGGATGACTGGTTCCTGTTCTTCACAACGAAAGAAGGAATTTCAAAACGTTCTCCACTTTCATCATTCGCGAATATCCGCAACAATGGACTAATTGCCCTGAACCTGCGTGAAGGCGATGAATTGATCTCTGTCAGAATGACAGACGGCAGCAAAGAAATGATCATCGGCACGAAGAACGGCTTATTGATCCGTTTCCCTGAAACCGATGTCCGCTCCATGGGCCGTACTGCCACAGGAGTAAAAGGTATTACCCTGTCTGATGACGATGAAGTTGTCGGCATGGAAGTACTTGAAGAAAGTGCTGAAATCCTCGTTGTAACGAAGAACGGATACGGCAAAAGAACCCCTTCCGAAGAATATAGAAGGCAAGGAAGAGGCGGAAAGGGAATCAAGACATGTAACATCACTGATAAAAACGGCGACCTTGTGACGATGAAAGTCGTGACTGGTGAGGAAGACCTTATGCTGATCACAACAGGCGGTGTCCTGATCCGCATCCCTGTAAGCTCGATCTCCATGACAGGCCGTAATACACAGGGTGTAAAATTGATCAGCCTCAACAAAGCAGAAAATGAATATGTTGCGACAGTTGCGAAAGTCGATAAGGAAGAAGAAGAAAAGCCTGAAGACGTCGAACTGGATGAAAATGCTGAAGCAACAATTGACCCTGAAGAAGTTGCCAGTGAAGGAACAGAAAAGACTGAAGAACTGCCAACTGAAGTGGATGAAGAATAAACTTTTGAGAGGAACACAAAAATGTGTTCCTCTTTTTTGGTAAAATAAAGTAAAATAAATTGTAAGAAAATTTAAATTCTGGGGTGGAAGGCCTTGCGTGTACTAGTAGACAACCTTAAAGAGGGCTGTATCCTTACTGATGATGTTCTTAGTAAAACGAGTAGACCCATCATGAATAAAAAAACAGTATTATCAGAACAGCTGATAGGAATCCTTAAAGTCTTTCTAATTAAAGAAGTAGATGTGGAGAAAACACTAGTGAATGGTTTGCCTTTTCAGGCACCTTCGTCTGGCAGCGATAAAAAAGTGAGCTTAAAGTCTAACGAGGATGGAAAGACTTTTATCGATCTGTTTTTACAGGCCAGGCAGAAATTCAGGAAAGAGTTTATCTCCTGGCAATCAGGAATGCAGATAGATATTGCTAAACTAAGAACGATTATTGTTCCTTTGATTGAGCAGACAGAGATGACATCTTCGGATATATTCAATCTTCATCATTATTCAACCAAGACTGAATACATCTACGATCATCCATTGGCTGTAGGAATCATCAGTGCCTTCATCGCCAAAAAGCTGAATTACAGCAAAGGGGATATCACCCAGATTGCACTGGCTGGATGTTTATCGGATTGCGGAATGGCGAAAATCAGTCCATCACTTCTTAATAAAAACTCGACTTTAACTGTAGATGAATTTGAAGAAATCAAAAAGCACCCTACATACAGCTATCAAATGGTAAAAAACAGTCCATTGCTGAAGGACGCTACAAAAATTGCGATTCTTCATCATCATGAAAGAATGGATGGCAGCGGCTATCCATTTGGGGAAAAGGCAAATAGGATCCATCCTTTTGCAAAGATCCTCGCTGTAGCTGATTCTTTTCATGCGATGACTTCGGAAAGGATTTATAAGCCAAAACACTCTCCATTTAAAGTAATAGAGATGATCAATGAGGAGCTATTTGGCGAATTCGACATTACCGCCTTGAAAGCTTTGAGTTCTGCCATCATGAATTATTCAGTTGGAACAAAAATCCGCCTTTCAGATGGACAGGCAGCAGAAATCATTTTTGTTGAAGAAAAGAACCCGGCAAGGCCACTGGTTAAGTTGCTTGAGACAGAACAGATCCTTGCCTTGGAAAAGAACAGATACTTGCATATCGAGGACATCATCCAGTAAGCTGGCGTTCCAAGCCGGCTTTTGTTTTTTTTAATGGCTGTTTTCTCAAACTTTGTTGCTATTGACTACAAAATAGGATTGAATGACCTATTTACCTTCGAAAAGTTGATTCTTTTGTGAGAAAAGAGCATGCAAACTTAATACCGACCTGCAAAATGGCCTTATATTAAGTTAAAATCGGTTTTAGGATTTTAACAACAATCATTACGAAAACAGCCTTTTAAATAGAGATTATGACGCTGTCTTTTGGGATCTGAAAAAGAGTTATGACTAAAAAATTGTATAGTTTTAAGAAAGTGGCTAAAAAGTATTGCATTAAAATAATTTGCCTGATATAATCTTCAAAGTCAGTAAGGAGACAATAACGTTTAAATCAATAGTTTTTGAAAAAAGTTATTGACTTATACAGTTAGTAAATGTTATATTATTAAAGTCGCTTCTGGGCGACGATGCAAGAATTGCTCTTTGAAAACTAAACAAACAAGCGTCAACAAACAATAAATTATCATGGCTTCTATTATAGAAGAACATGAGCCAACGTTTT